>JAOADS010000246.1 GCA_026417195.1 Ignavibacteria bacterium
GGTCCTGCCTTCCATCGGCAGATATTTATATCTGCGGGCCTTTCTGATTAAATTTGATTTCAATGATATGAGCTGCTTTAAAATAAGTTCACCCGCTTGCTTAAGCTGCAGACTTAATGCAGTGTCCAGAACATCAGAGCTGGTCATTCCGTAATGAAGATATCTAGACTCAGATCCAATATAACTTCCGACATTAGTAAGAAAAGCTATCACATCGTGTTTTACCTTAGACTCTATTTTATTGATCTCCGCAATATCAAATCGTGCTTTTGATTTGATCTTACGTAAAGCTGAATCCGGAACTATACCTAATTTATTATTAGCTTCAGTAGCCAATATCTCTATCTTCAGCCAGATGCTGAACTTATTTTCATCACTCCAGATTCTGCTGATTTCAGGTAGAGTATATCTTTCTATCATTTTCAAAAATAATCATAAGTAATGTTTTATTATAGTCAACTCTAACTCACATTAATTTATACATAAAATTAATCGGAGTTTTTTCATCTAGTACTGAGCGATTTATCATCTGTATCAAGCCTGTTTTTATGACAATGACGATCGGTTCTTGAGTCATAAATTCTGTTTCTGTATACTTATGCCATAAATTAAACCCAATCAAGTCATACCTACTGTATGAAGATTCTTTATCTCCTGCACGCCAAAGAGCACCGAAGATATATCTATCCCGTAAACTATGATTTATAATTTCGTCTTGATTATAACTTTTCGTTATGTTAATACTACAGCTAAAAATCAAAAAGAAAGTTATTACAGCTATCCTGATTCGTTTCTCTGTGATAAATAAAAATCAAAAAGCCCCGTTTAAAACGGGGCTACGTGAGAGCAGGCAAAGCTGGGGAAAGAAATCACCTGTCACCTGCATTTTCAAACTCTATGGGAAAGACCTCCTTGTCTACTAACTTTAATTTATCATTATCTATCCTGTATCCCGTAAAATACCAGTTATTATCGTCTCTGTGTGTTACATAACACTTGCCTTCCTTCACTAAAAATGATACTTCAAGTATTACATCATAATACTTATAATTTTTTCTTTTTTAATTGTTGGGATGTTTTCAAGAATTGCCAATTTTTGACTATTTGAAACTACTATAA
>JAOADS010000247.1 GCA_026417195.1 Ignavibacteria bacterium
CTGATGCATATTCAAACGAATGTGTTTTTTTCCTGAACGATATGACAGGTTGGGTGAGCGGAAGCGATAATACAATAGCCGGAGTAATTCATAAAACAACTGACGGCGGAGCTACATGGCAGAGGAAAAATCTTCCTGTTGCTACAACTATTTGCACAAATATAAAATTCGCAAATGCAAATAAAGGATGGGCTTCAAGTTCAAGTATTTACAATACCGGTCCGATATATTACAGCTCTGACGGCGGAGAAACATGGGTAGTTCAATTAAATACAAATCAGCATTACCACTACCTTGATGTAAAAGATTCTATGAATGTTGCATTTGTTGGTTCAAGAGTTCTTTCACCTGCAGGAACACGTGTCTTTGTAACAACTAACGGAGGAGTGAACTGGTCTAACAACAACACACCGATTGCAAATTACACCAATGCAATAAAATATATCGGCTCTAATATATGGATAGGTTCTGATTACACTCAGATTTTCAGAACCACAAACAGCGGAGCGAACTGGGAATTTCAGAACCGTTCATACAGACTCCGTTCAGTGATATGGTCTTCTCAGAATACCGGATGGATCTCAGGCAATACAACACTTGGAGTTCCGGGATATTTGCTTAAGACAACTGACGGCGGATTAAACTGGATTCCGCAGACAAACGTTGCAGGTACTTCAACAGTATTTTTTGTTGATGACAATAACGGCTGGGCACTGATGGAAGGTAATTCAGCATTTTTATACAGAACAACAAACGGCGGGGTCAGCTGGTCTCAGCATTCAATCGGAGGCTCCGGATGGGTTGGAAGTTTGTTTTTCATAAATCAAAATTCCGGCTGGGCATTCGGAAGTAACGGTACTCTGCGGTTCAGTTCAAACGGAGGTGTAACGTGGACTTCACAAAACCCCGGAAGCACAAACTATGTTGAAGATCTATTCTTCATTAATCCTTCAACAGGCTGGCTTGCAGGAGGATTCGGTTCGGGAAATGCTTTCATTTCATATACCACAAACGGCGGCACTACATGGACTTCTCAGACACCGCCTGCAACAAACCATATACTTGATTTGTTTTTCCTTGATAGTGCAAA
>JAOADS010000248.1 GCA_026417195.1 Ignavibacteria bacterium
GATCTGCAAGCTCTGTATCACGCCTCTCAAGAGCCAACATTGAACGCTGAATCTGTTCCTCTACTATAGCACCAAGGCTTAGAATTAGCTTTTTTAAATTTTCTATTTCCCTCTGCCAGTAATGTAACATTTACTTACCTCCTGTGATTAACCGAATCTGCCTGTAATATAGTCTTCGGTTTGTTTTTCCTGTGGTTTTGTGAAAATCTGTTCAGTTGTGCCGTATTCAATGAGCTTTCCTTCATAAAAGAAAGCTGTATAATCGGAAACTCTTCCAGCCTGCTGCATGTTGTGTGTAACAATTATTATAGTATAGTCTTTTTTAAGTTCATTTATCAGATCTTCTATCTTCAGGGTTGATTTTGGATCCAGTGCAGAAGCAGGCTCATCCATCAGAACGACTTCCGGATTAATTGCAAGTGCCCGTGCTATACATAATCTCTGCTGTTGTCCACCTGAAAGTCCCATAGCATTCTGGTCAAGTCTGTCTTTAACTTCATCCCATAAAGCCGCCTTTACTAAACATGACTCAACTATTTCCATTAGTTTATTTTTATCTTTGAGTCCATGTATTCTAGGTCCGTATGCTATATTATCAAAAATAGATTTCGGAAACGGATTTGATTTCTGAATTATCATTCCTACTTTTTTTCTTAATTCCACAACATCTGTTAGGGGACTATATATGTCTTTATCATCTATTAATATTTTACCTTCAATTCTTGTTCCGTCTATTATATCGTTCATTCTGTTAAGAGAGCGTAAAAATGTTGATTTTCCGCAGCCAGAAGGTCCTATTAATGCAGTAACCTTTTTTTCGTATATATTAATGTTTATATCGTAAAGAGCCTGAGCATCTCCATAGTAAAAATTCATATTTTCAACCTGTACTTTCGGTCTTTCCATGTTGTTTACCATTTATATTTCTTTCTTACCCTTAAACGTAATATTATAGCTGTGAGGTTTAATCCAACAACAAGAAACAGAAGCACCAGTGC
>JAOADS010000249.1:0-493 GCA_026417195.1 Ignavibacteria bacterium
GTGGACAACATTACGTAATCGAGCGCTGGCTCGGCGGCACATTAACAAACTTTGTAACTATTCGTAAATCAATCGAGCGAATGTTTCATCTCGAAAAGATGGTCGCCGATGGTGTCATAAACAATTACGGTAAGAAAGAACAATCAATGCTGCGTCGGGAACTTGACAGGCTTAATAAATACTTTGAGGGTATCCGGAACATGCGAAATTTACCAGCCGCATTGTTTATAGTAGATGTTAAAAAAGAACACAACGCAGTATCAGAGGCAAATCGTCTCAAGATTCCAATTGTTGCTATAGTTGATACAAATTGTGATCCGGAACCAATAGATTATCCGATCGTTGGAAACGATGACGCTATTCGTTCAATTAAAGCAATAATCAATCCAATTGTTCAAACAATAAGCCTGGTCAGGTCAGAAATTGAGTCAGGCAAGACCAGAAGGAGAGAGAAAGAGGAAAAAGTTACCGCTGCTATCGAAGCGGAGAAATC
>JAOADS010000249.1:503-817 GCA_026417195.1 Ignavibacteria bacterium
AGTTGAGGCTGAAAGCACCGCATCTGCTGTAAGCGAACCTTCCAGGCAAACACAGGGTCAGGAGCTTCATCAAGGTTAGTTTTAATAATTTAAAACTCATATATTAAACAAACTAATTAATATTTTCACGACTTATGGCTGAAATTACTGCGAGTGATGTTGCAAAATTACGAGAAATGACAAACGTTGGCATGATGGAGTGCAAAAAGGCTCTCATCGAAGCCAATGGTGATATCAACCTCGCCGTCGAGATACTCCGTAAAAAGGGTATTGCATCTGCGGCTAAGAAAGCCGGGCGCGAAGCCCGTGAAGGG
>JAOADS010000250.1:0-374 GCA_026417195.1 Ignavibacteria bacterium
CGATGTAATCGTGGCTCAGACAGTCCGAATTTTCTTAACGCAAGCTCAGTTTTTCACTTAACGGCTGTTTTTCATATGGGGTAAGAAGGTTCAGATTGCTTTTTTACAATCGCCGTTACTCTTCTTTTTTATATGTCATTTTTGCGAACCAGGAATCTAAAAACGAGGTACCCGCTTGCGCGGGTATGACACTTATGGTTTGAGTGATGATGGTCCGTTTTGTTGTCATTCTGAGAAGAGTAGTGACGAAGGATCTTGTGAGATATGGATGAAATATTTTCTAGAAACTCTTCGCTCGTTTACTCTGAAAAAATTGAAGGGTTGAGAATGACAATGGTAGTATAACAAAAGGTTTGAGTTACTACGTAGGATGT
>JAOADS010000250.1:384-735 GCA_026417195.1 Ignavibacteria bacterium
AATGTTTGAGTGACTATGTTCCGATTTGCTGTCATCCCGAGGAGAATAGTTAGTCGTTTTGTTTTATTTATTTCATTTATCTTTGCAATATTTAAAGTTATGTTTGATATGAGTGCCTGAGATATCCGTTATAATAGTAACCTATAATAATGAGGATGAAATAGAGTCCTGTGTTGGTTCAATACCAGAATTTGTAAACGGGTCTGAAAATGAACTTGTTATAATAGATAACAATTCACAAGACAAAACCTATGAAATACTTAAAGCTCTCAGGTTCCCATACTTGAAGATTATAAAAAATGAAAGCAATCTCGGATATACGAAAGCTGTTAATCAGGGAATCAGGTATTC
>JAOADS010000251.1 GCA_026417195.1 Ignavibacteria bacterium
AATTCTCCCAAGCGGACAAAGAAGAAGATTACTTCTTTTACTTTATTTCCTTCTGTATCTCCGAGCTGTCCGAGGTTTGTTACAAAACCCTGAACTGACGGGGTGAACGGTTCAGAAAGAAGAGAGAGATTAGTTAAGATGAGAAAAGTGATTAAATTTTTCATTTTAAATTTCTGGTTATTTTATGAGATAGCATTCTAAGCAGAGTATTTAATGCTTTAGCAAAACGAAAACTATTTTACAAGCACCATCTTCTTCGTATCCCTGAAATCTCCTGCTTCAAGCCTGTAGAAGTATATTCCAGAACTTAATTTTCCTCCATCAAGAGTGAATTTATAAGAACCTGCTTCCAGTATTTGTTCCGGCAATTTCATCTGGACTTTTCCTTTCAGGTCATATATTTGCAATCTGACTACAGACCTTTCAGGTATATCAAACCTTATATTTGTTAACGGATTAAACGGGTTTGGATAATTCTGATATAGAAGAAATTTGTCCGGTATGTTAATACCAACCGGTTCAAATCCAACAATTGAAGATTCAAACTTTGATATAAACAAATCTTCACCGCCCGAAGTACTTCCCTGGAAATAACTTCCGCCGCCAGAGTTCTGAACAGGAAAGTTTGAAGATTCGGTTCGTCCAGTAACAAAGATATTACCTGATATATCTGTGACAATTGAAGCTCCGATATCATTAGCATTACCTCCGTAATATGT
>JAOADS010000024.1 GCA_026417195.1 Ignavibacteria bacterium
CAAGATGCCCAACAATCTTCTGAAAGTTCTCATTGACGGGATGGCACAGGTTGAAGTTAAAAAGTTCACTAAGAACGGTTTTATAACTGCCGAAATAGAATATAATCTAACTGAAATCGAACCATCTGTAGAGTTAACTGCTCTTGAAAGGAAAGCTGCAAGCCTTTTTAAAGAATATGTGAATGCAAATAAGGCTGTTGCACAGGAATCTCTTCTTGCATTTGAAAATATAACAGAGCCGGACAGAAAACTTTATTACATCGCTTCAACCATTATTGTACCTCATCAGACAAAACAGAAGATACTAGAATTAAAGGATCTCAAAAAGCAATATTATGAACTGCTAAATATTCTTTCCAGTGAACTTGAAATTTCTAAAGTGGAAAAGGATATTGAAAATAAAATCAGCCGAAGTATGCAAAAGAATCAGAGGCGATTCATAGTTCAGGAACAGATCAGAATACTTCAGGAGGAGTTAAATGAGGAGGATGAAACGGATCCTGATTTCATAAAATTAAAGGAACAGATAGAGAAATCAGGAATGCCTAAGGCTGTTAAAGAAAAAGCTATGGAAGAATTCAACAAACTGAAAAAGATACCACCGATGTCTCCAGAAGCCACGGTTTCACGTAATTATCTGGATTGGATGGTTAATGTTCCGTGGAACAGGTTTACTAAAGATAACCTTGATATAAAACATGCACAGAAAGTCCTTGATGAAGATCATTACGGACTTGAAAAACCTAAAGAAAGAATACTTGAACACATTGCAATATTAAACAGAATAAACAGCCTACCACGTGCTAAAAGGTCAAAACTTAAAACTCGGGCTCAGATACTTTGTCTTGTTGGTCCGCCCGGTGCAGGCAAAACTTCTTTAGGTAAATCTATAGCAAGGGCATTAGGGAGAAATTTTGTAAGAATATCTCTCGGAGGGGTTAGAGACGAAGCAGAGATCAGAGGACACAGAAGAACTTATATTGGTTCAATGCCGGGTAAGATTATCCAGTCAATGAGGAAAGCAGGTTCATGTAATCCGGTTATTCTGATGGATGAAGTAGATAAAATGGGTATGGACTTCAGGGGAGACCCAGCAAGTGCTCTGCTTGAAGCATTGGATCCGGAACAGAACTATGCATTTAATGACCACTATCTTGATGTAGATTATGATCTCTCTAATGTTTTCTTCATTACAACAGCTAATGTTCAGTATAACATTCCATCTCCTCTTCTGGACAGAATGGAAGTAATACAGATGCCGGGTTATCTTGAACATGAAAAAGTGGAAATTGCCAAAAGGCATATCATACCGAAGTTAACGGAACAACACGGATTATCTGAAAAGGAAGTTATTATTCCTGAAGAAACCATAAAGAAAATAATAAATGAATATACACGTGAAGCAGGTGTAAGAAATCTCGAAAGGGAAATTGCCTCAATGTTAAGGAAGGTTACCAAAGAAACTGTTCTTAAAAAAAGGTTAAAGGGTAAAACTAAAAATTATAAAGAGGTAATTATTACACCTGAACTTGCTGAAAAATATCTCGGAGTGCCTAAATTTAAGGAGAAAAGGACAGACAAGGAGGATAAAACAGGATCAGCTGTAGGGCTTGCATGGACATCTATGGGCGGAGATATACTTGATATTGAGGTAAGTGTAATGCCGGGTAAAGAGAAACTTACACTTACTGGTCAACTTGGTGAAGTCATGAAAGAATCAGCACTTGCAGGTCTTTCATTTATTCGTTCAAATGCGTCACGATACGGACTAAATAAAAATTTTTTCAAGGGCAGAGAAATTCACATTCACATACCTGAAGGAGCAATTCCTAAAGACGGGCCTTCTGCCGGAATAACTATGGCTGTTGCCACGCTATCGGCATTGTCCGGAAATCCCACACGTTCAGATACTGCAATGACCGGCGAGATAACTTTAAGAGGCGAAATCCTTCCGGTGGGAGGTTTAAATGAAAAATTGCTTGCAGCCCAAAGAAGTGGAATAAAAACCGTTCTTATACCAAAGGGAAATGAAAAAGATCTTAAAGAAATACCTGATAAAATAAAAGCGGGTCTTAAGATTATTCCAGTGTCAACTTTCAGTGAAGCAATACCCCATGTCTTCAGAAAGAAATTTTCAGTCCGCAGAAAAGCTGTGAATTAAGGGATTTTATATCTTTTTTCCTTAACTCCGAAGAAATAACTGAAACCTAACATACCTGAAAAATATGCAAACTGTTTCCATCCAGAGAACTGAATTGGTTCGGAAGATGAATCGTCATTAAGAGGTAAGGTTGAGGTAGGAGTAGTTGAAGACGGATCTTCTACGGGTATTTCTGTCTTTTTCAGCAATAAGTTTGCATGAGTGAATCTCATTCCTAAATTAAGACCAATGTTTTTATCGAAAGCGTATTCGAGTCCAATGAATACCTGATATCCGAGACGCATACTTGATTTGATTATTACATCAACTCTGTTATTATCCGGATTGATAAGTTCCGATCTGCCTGATATGAAACTAATCAGAGGATTTGCACCAAATAGATACTTAACCTTATGGGTTGCAGTAAAGTTATACTCTGCACCAATTCCTCCGTTAAATGAATTGTAATATACCCTGCCTTCCTGGGTGTTTTCAGCTATTAGATCACTTTGAAATCTGTCAAAACCAGCCGTTATGTCAAGCCAGAATCTCCCTTTTCGTTCAAGGGGTATCTTGCCAGTTATGTTACCTCCATATCCTACTCTTGCAGAATAGTTTTTTCCCAGGAAGAAATCTTCTCTGCTGAAACCTCCATTATGGGAGGTGAGTTCCATTGCACCTATGTTGAAACTTCCGTTAATGTGAAGGATGAATTTTGGAACTGATCGAGTTGTGATAATCGTAATGTTTTTGGTACGGGGTATTTTTATTGTATCAGTCTTTATATCAATTTGGTATTTCTGAGCGTTAACCCTCTCACCTGATAGCAGGAGAAGTGTAATGAAATTAATTCTTATTAATATTTTAAGAAAGTATTTCATTTTTTATTTTTCATACTGAAGTAAATATTAAAGCCGGTGTAGAATGAACTGTAAACGAACTGTTTCCATCCTGCATATGGAATTGGTTCGGAGCTGCCCGATACTTTATCATCGTTTAAGTATGTTTCCCTATTTGAAGATGTCTTTTCAGATTTTTTTCCCACTATGTTTGCATAAATTATTTTGTAACCAAGATGGAAGCCGAAGTTATCTGTGAAAGCATATTCAAATCCCAGATTTAATGAAGCTCCGAATCTCAGTGAGTTTTTTATTTTAAGATTGAAGTCAGTTGAATCTGTAGTCAGTGTGGCTTCACCGCTTATGAGATTAAGGGTAAAGTCAGTTCCGATAAAAGGTTTAAATTTCCTGTCCGGTGTGAAATTGTTTTCAAATCCTAAAGAACCTGATATTACATTATATGACACCTTGCCTTCAGGAGATGCAGAGATTATAAAATTACTCTGAAAGCGATTAAAGCCAGTCCCCACGTTAAGTCTGAAATTGCCCTCACTGTGTAAGGATATTTTCCCAGTAAGGTTAGCTCCGTATCCGTATCTTGTTCCGAAATTTCTGCCTGAGATAAAATCAGACGCGAAAAAATAAGTGTTGTCATTAGCAGCAAGATCAAGATGACCAATGTTATAATTGAAACTTAACTGAAGGGTAAATACAGGGGCTTTACCTTTTTTAAGCATGTTAATAATTGATGAATTTGCAACGGCGTCATAGGAAGTATCAGATGATGAATAGCCAAGATCGTCCTGAGAGTAACTCACAGTTAAGCATATGAGAAGTAATAATATTAATAGCTTTTGAGACAAGTTAATTTTTTCTTGTTATTATAAATGCATCATAATATCCTTTTGCTTTGCATAGCTCTGCCAGTTTAATTGCCTCAGCCCTGTTTGTGAAGTTTCCTATTCTGATTTTATAAAGGTTACCGACAAGTTCGTAATATACATCGTTACCAAGAACTAAACGGGCTCTTTGATAAAATCTCTGAAAATTAGATTCTATTGCAAATGCACCGATTTGAACTACATATGTATATTTTTCCTTTTTATCTATATCTGTTTTTATAGGCTCTTCTTCTTTATCTACCAGAGTTTTTATAGTATCAGTAACTATAGCTTTTTCTTCATAAGTTACTTCATAATCCTCTCTTTCATATTCAACTGAACTACAACCGTAATGTAATAAGGTAATTATTATGGTTAGCGGAATTATATTTGCTTTACGAAAAATCATCAATTTTCTAAATCAATAATAACTCATAATCTTAATAAATGCAAGCCTTCTTAAAGAATTAATTTAAATAATGCATTTATTTCTTTTTATAAGTCAAGATAGGTATGATTAAATATAAATAAAAAAGGCTGACTATAATAGTCAGCCTTTCAATTAATTAAATCAGTTAACTTTTTAATTTATTTTATATTTCTTTGTTTTAACTCCGAAGTAGAAATTAATACCTGCCATTACACTGTAAAATGAGAAGCTCTTATCCTTGTCGCCGGCAAATTTAAGATTAGGATTTGCAGCATCTCTAAGTTTGAATTCCTTGTCATCGTTAGAGCCCTCGGCCTGCTTTCCTATGAGATTTGCATTAATTAACCTTACCCCAAGGTGAAGCCCGAAATTATCTGAAACAAAATATTCTCCGCCGGCCATAAGCCCGAATCCACCTCTGAAGCTGTTAAGAATTTTATATGATGAATCCGTGGGGGGTGGATTGAATCTGTTTTCAAACCAAACTCTGGTTTCTCCGTTAATCAGGCTGGCATTTATTTCTGTTCCGAAATATACCTTGAATTTGTAAGCCGGAGTGAAATTGTACTCAATGCCAAGTCCTCCGGTAAAGCAGTTAAATGTAGCACTTCCGTTGTCAGCCACGGAGGTTTTATCTCCGAAAGTGTATGTAAGTAGTCTGTTATATGAAATGCTTTGCGTAAGTCGGAATGTACCACGGTTATCCAGAGCTATTTTTGAAATCAGGTTAGCTCCAAAACCTTTGTCTGCGCCGAAAGTCTCTCCGTCGTAAACTGTTACAGACTGGTTGTCATCATTGTAAGCTCCGGACAATTCTAATATGGACTGATTGTAGTTAAGATTCAACTGAAGAGTATATGACGGAGAACTTCTGAGAACCATATATTTGTTTGTCTGGGAGTGTGTAACTCCATAGGTAATAAATACAGACAATAAAAATATTAAAGTTTTTTTCATTGCAGTAATTATTTATTTATTAAACCTGTAAATTATGTCCTTTACACCGAAATAGAAATTAAACCCCATATAAAAAGTTGTGAAAACGAAATTTTTAAATCCTGCAAATTCCGGAATGGGTTCGCTGTCAACTTTTTCATCTCTTAGAGGAATTTCATTGGGGTCTGATGACTCTTTAGAACTCTTGAGAATCTGATTTGAATTAGTCAGCTTAAGACCGAAATTTACACCAAATGAATTGCTGAACATATATTCTATTCCAGAATGAACCATATATCCTATCCTGAATGAATTCTTTATTTTGACATTTCTTGTTGAATTATTTTCGTTGATATCAGCTTTTCCGTTTATCATGTTTGCCTGAATTTCGGCAGATATATAGGGTTTCAATCTGAATGTAGGATTGAATGAATTTTCAAGTCCGACTCCGAATGCCATTACGTTATAACTAATGCTTCCGAAAGGCGAGTCATCAGCCAGAAAGTTATTCTGGAATTTATTGTAACCTGCAGAAAACGTCAGCCTGATGTTACCGTTCTTTTCAATAGGTAACTTACCTATTGCCATGACACCGTATCCGTTTCTTACTCCGAAGTTCAGACCCTCAGCAAATTGTTGAGCATCGAAGATGTTTGCGTAGTTTGAAGACAGTTCAGACATCCCAAGGTTTAAGCCTCCGGAGATCTGCAAAGTAAATTTAGGATAGGAGCGTATCCTGTAAGAATTTTTTAACTTAGCCCCTGTGGGCTCGTATTTTAAGGAGTCTTTTCTGTCGGAGGTTTCAATATTGTATGAACTTGAATTACATCCGATAAGTGACAGAAAAGATCCAGTAATGAATGCAATTAAAAGAAGTAAACTTTTATGTTTCATAGCTGTTTCCCCTACTATATTTTTAATAATTTAAGCTAAAATATGTAATGACTAAATAAATAGCAAGTGTTTTTTTTAGTTTTAGTGCACAGGATTTGAATTCAGTATAAATAATTTGTTTTTTTGTCCAAGCTATTTACGTTGTTATAGTAAGGCAGATTTTATAATTTTGATTAAGTTGCACGAAAGAGTTAAGATAAATTTCCTTGGAAGAAATTATAAATTAGGGAAAGACGGTGTGCTTTTTCTGATTGCAGGACCATGTGTAGTAGAGTCAGAAAAAATGATTTTTAAAACTGCTGAAGTCTTGCTGGAAACATGCTCCGAACTTAATCTACCATTAATATTTAAATCTTCCTACAGAAAGGCTAACAGAACCAGTCGAAATTCATTTCGAACAATAGGGATTGAGAAGGCCCTGAAAATTTTAAGATCGGTCAGAGATAAATTTTCTTTAAATGTTTTAACAGATGTCCATACAGAGTCTGAAGTGAAAATTGCATCAGAATATGTCGATATATTACAAATACCCGCTTTTCTCTCAAGACAGACAGAACTTCTTGAAGCTGCAGGCGAAACAGGTAAAACGATCAATATTAAAAAAGGTCAGTTTATGTCCCCATATGATATGAAATATGCAGTAGAGAAGGTTAGTAAGATGGGAAATAACAAGATTATGATTACTGAAAGAGGGACGACTTTCGGTTACAACAATCTTGTGGTTGATATGCGTTCAATACCTATTATGAAGGAATTCGGTTATCCTGTTGTCTTTGATGCAACCCACTCAATTCAACTTCCTTCATCTGAACAAGGAGAAAGCGGAGGAATGCCGGAGTTTATTGATACTCTGGCTTCAGCAGCAGTTGCAGCCGGTACAGACGGAATCTTCATTGAAACCCATCCGGATCCCTCAAGAGCTAAGAGCGATGGGAGTTCAATGCTTCCTCTGGGAAGAATCAAGAAACTTCTGGAGAAATTGATTTCAATAAGGAGAGTAATTTAGATTTAAGTGTTTTCAAAGGTAAATATTGATATAATAGATAAACTCAGATCCATAGCCGGGGACGAATATGTTTTAACTGATAGTGATTCACTTGAAGGTTTTTCAAGGGATGAAACCGAAGATCTTGAATTTTTGCCGGAGGTTGTAGTTAAACCTTACGGTTCTTGTCAGGTTTCAGAAATACTTAAACTTGCATCTGAAAGGAAAATCCCTGTTACTCCAAGAGGTGGTGGTACGGGTTTGTCAGGTGGTGCTCTGCCTGTCTTTGGTGGTATATGTCTTTCGATGTCACGCTTTAACAAGATCCTTGAAATTGATGAAAGGAATTTTCAGGCTGTATGTGAGCCGGGAGTTATAACTCAAGTTTTTCAGGAAGAACTTGAAAAAAGAGGACTATTTTATCCGCCGGATCCTGCTTCAAGGGGTTCATGTTATTTAGGAGGTAATCTTGCAGAGTGTTCAGGCGGTCCGAGAGCTGTTAAATACGGTGTTACCAAGGATTATGTACTTGGGCTTGAGGTAGTTTTACCAACTGGTGAAATCATCAACACTGGAGCAAGGGTACTTAAAAATGTTACGGGTTATAATCTCACTCAACTGATAATAGGAAGTGAAGGAACGCTTGGCGTAATTACGAAAATCTTTTTCAGATTGATTTCATTGCCCAAATTCAGGAAGGTTTTGCTTGCTGCCTTTAAGACACTTGAGGACGCAACAGATGCTACGACAGCTATTTTTCAGGGCGGTGTTGTACCATCTGCAATAGAGTTTATGGAGAAATCAGCAGTAAAGGCTGCTGAGGCAAGACAAAATAAGAAATTTCCAAACTCTGATGCTGAAGCACATTTGCTTATAGAAATTGACGGTAACAGTTCGGAACAAATAGATTCTGATATTAACCGCGTTGCAGAGATACTGGAAAGTTTTAATGTTCATGATGCAGTGCTTGCTGAAGATGAAGGAAAAGTAGCTGATGTATGGTCTCTGAGGCGTGGTATCGGAGAAGCTGTTAAGTCAATTTCAGCATACAAAGAGGAGGATACAGTCGTTCCCCGTGCAAATATGACACAGTTAGTAAAAGGAGTTAAAAAAATTTCAGAAAAATACGGAATAACTTCAATCTGTTACGGACATGCAGGTGACGGGAATATCCACGTGAACATTTTAAAGGATAAACTTGATGATATAAGCTGGGAGCAAAACCTTGATAAAGCCATAAGGGAAATTTTCGAGTTAACAGTCAGCCTAGGAGGAACAATTTCCGGAGAACACGGGATAGGGTACTCACAGAAAAATTACCTTCCGATTGCAATCAGTGATGCCGAAATTAACCTGATGAGAAAAATCAAAAAAGTTTTCGACCCGTCCGGTATTTTGAATCCGGGCAAGATATTTCCAGATTGATAATGATTTGTTCAGAAACTGAAATAAGAGTTCTTTATGCCCATACAGATAAAATGGGAATAGTAAGTAACAGCAGATACCTTGAATATTTCGAGGCCGGAAGGAACAGTCTGCTCAGGACTATATATCCATATACAGAACTTGAGAAAATCAATATAGGGCTTCCTGTAATAGAAGCACACGCCAATTATTTATCATCAGCTTCATATGATGATGTTGTTTTAATAAAATCTTTTCTTAAGACTATACCTTCAGTTAAAGTGAAAATAGATTATGAACTTTATGTAAAAGGGAATTTAATTGTTACAGGCTACACAGTTCATTGCTTTATAAATCTCTCTACAATGAAGCCCGTAAAACCACCGGATGAATTTATTAAGAAGATAAAATCCTTTATATGACTGTTGGCGGATTTTACAGAAAGTTCGCACCTGAAATCAGATCAGCTGTAAGGGCTGCTCTGAGGGAAGATAAGGTGGATAACGATATAACAACATCCCTCATCGGAAAACTTGCAGGGCAGGGGAAGAGAGTGACAGCCAGACTTTTATGTAAGAGTGATTGTGTCCTTGCAGGTATAGAAGTTTTCAAGTTGGTTTTTAAAGAGCTTGATAAGAAGGTAAACTTCAAAATTTTTTTTTCAGATGGCATGTTTGTCTGGAACAATGAAGTGGTTTTAAGTGTAAGATCTGATGTATCTGCATTACTAAGGGCAGAGAGGACGGCTCTTAATTTCATTCAAAGAATGTCCGGAATTGCTACAATAACAAGTGAATTTGTGAAAAAACTGAAATACAAGAATGCTAAAATACTTCACACGAGAAAGACAACTCCGAATTTTCGCTTGTTTGAAGTAATAGCAGTAAAAACCGGGGGAGGAGATTTCCACAGACTCGGGCTTGATTCCTCATTATTAATAAAAGATAACCATATTATTGCAGCCGGAGGTATCAGTAAAATTCTAAAACATCTGAAGAAAAAGGCAAGGCATAGATATCCGAGAAGAAAGTATGAAATTGAGGTTAAAAATTTAGAGGAGGCATCTCTGGTAGCGAAGGATGGATTGGGAATAATAGATACTGTTATGCTGGATAATTTCCATCCGGAAGACATTCATAAAGCAACTGAGATTCTGAAGGGTTTTAAAATTGAAGTTTCAGGAGGAATAAATTTGGAAAATTTTGAAAAATATCAGCACAGAAAGGTTGACTTCTATTCAATAGGAATGCTGACACATTCTTATAAATCAGCGGATTTCTCTCTTGAATTCTGAATTCTGGTCTATGTTGTGTTGATTATTATATAAAAAATGTATATGTTTGGGATAGTAATATTTATTTTAAATCAACAATCCATTTAACAACTTCAAAGGAGAAAACAATGTTCAGAAACCAAACACTTAAGTTTATTCTTGCTTTAGCCCTTATTTTTTCCTTAGGATACATCTGTTCATCTGATAAAGACAAAAAAGATGATACGAAGAAAGAGGATACTAAGAAAGAAGATAGCCGAAAAGAAGACTCTAGAAAAGAAGATAATAAGGATAGCAGAAAAGATGATGTAAGGTCGGATGATCGTTCCAGCACATCCGGCGGTGATGCGAAAGTTTATTTCTGTGAGGAATACAGGGACGGTCGAGAAATAGGTGTATCGGATGTATTTGTTATAGGCCGCAGTGGCGGATACTTTACATGTATGATTGATATGAGACATACCGGAAGAAAAATAGGGGTAGGGAAAGTTGAACTGAGAATCACCAAGCTCGGGGACAGTGAAAAAATAATAGCTACAGAAAAGTTTGATGTCCAACCGGATTGGGATTACATATATTTTGATAAGTTCCATGTTTTTTATTCTCCCGGTGATTATAAGGTAACGGTATTGAAACCAGACGGGACACCGGTAGGCTCAGGTACGGTTACAATCAGAATGAGATGATTTTTTAATTAAACTTTATAAAAGAAAGGCAGAAGCTCAAATGAAAAAATTCAATTTGTTTTTATTATTTTTTGCATTATTATTATTTACAGGTTCAGAGGTAAAATCGCAGACAATGTACTTCTGTGAAGGTGTTGATAGTTACGGTTATCCCATAACAGAATCCAATGTTTTCAATATCAGCAGGGACGGTGGTTACCTTTATGTACTAGTGAGGTTACCTTATGAAATAGCATGTCGTTCAGTCAGATTTGAAGTTTACCGTGACGGTGCATATGACAACACTATTTATGTTGACACCGAGAAAAACTGGACCTGGTTCTGGAAACAGGTAACTTTTTACTCTCCGGGCAGATACACCTTCTATTGCTATGACTGCTTCGATTACCAGTTAACTTCAGGTAGTGTACGGATACAGTATTATTGATTTAATATTTTAGGAAAAACCCAGAGGTAATCCGGTTATTTCGGATTACCTCTTTTCATTTATGAAGGACAGGTTAAGAAAGCTATCTAAGCAGACTTTCATATACGGGACAAGCACTGTTATAGGCAGATTTGTAAATTTTATACTTGTTCCGTTTTACACAAATGTATTCCCTCCTTCTGAATATGGCGTTATTGCAGTTATATTTGCATATACAGCATTCTTTAATGTAATTTATAATTTAGGTTTCGAGGCTGGATATTTCAGGTTTGCATCTGAGACAGTGGGGAATGAGAAGAAAAAAAGTTTCTCTATTGCCTTTTTTACAATTCTTCTGAATTCAACATTCCTTTCATTACTGATAATTATTTTCAGTACGGAATTGGCATCTCTCACTGAAGTTAATAACACTTCTTTTATAGTTTACACTGCCCTGATACTGTTTCTTGATGCTCTCTGTCTTATTCCTTTTGCATTTCTCAGACTAAGTAATAAATCTTATGTTTTTGCTTTAATCAAGTTGCTGAATATCGTGGTAAACGTGTCGTGCAATCTTCTGCTGATACTTGTCTTCAGGTACGGACTTGAAGCTGTTTTTATAAGCAATACAGCAGCGTCACTTCTGACTTTACTGATGCTTTCGCCATACATAATCAGAAATATCAGCTTCACATTTGATAAAAACCTTTATGCCGAAATAACAAAATTTTCCCTGCCTTACCTGCCTGCAGGTATAGCAGCTATGCTGATACAGGTAGTTGATAAGCCTATAATACAGTTTATTTCAGGTAAAGAAGCTCTTGGAATATATAATGCAAATTACAAGCTTGGAATACTTATGATGATAATTGTATCAATGTTTGAGTATGCCTGGAGACCATTTTTTCTGAATCATTACAGAGACGAAGACGCTAAGAAACTTTTTTCAAAGGTTTTTACTTATTTCGTAGGTTTCTGCTCTGTTGTTTTTGTCCTGATTACAATTTTTATAGAAAATATTGTAAGAATTCCACTCCCTTACAGAGGGCATCTGATAGGTGAGAGTTACTGGGGAGGAGTTACTATAGTTCCGGTTATACTGCTTGCCTATATATTCCTCGGAATGTACACTAATTTTATTTCAGGTATCTATATTGAAAAGAAGTCACGTTATCTCCCCCTTGTTAACGGAGTTGCAGCAGCTCTTAATATCCTAATCTGTTTTATTCTTATTCCTCACATCGGAATTATGGGAGGAGCTGTTGCTACTCTGGTTAGTTATCTTGTTATGGCTTCATTTATCTATTTTCTGTCACAGAGATTTTATCCGGTTCAGTATGAATCGGGCAGGGTAATGGTAATAATTTTAATTGATCTCATATGCCTGATTGTTTTCTTTAGTTTACTAAACAGCCATGAATCATTTCTTATCAAAATAATTTCCTGTATCATCCTTGTTTCGCTTGTAGTATATACTTCAGGATTATATAAGGCACACCGGTTATTTATAAGAAATCAGTGATGGTGATTGTGGTGCTCACCGTGTATATCGTCTGTCAGATTCTGTCTCTCGGCGTTATTCTGAAGATTAAGTGAAACGAAATAGGAAGGGACTGCTATATCGTTAGCTACGCATGGAAGTAATACTGATAATGTGATTACAGGAATGAAGACGAGAGAGATTAATGACAGATCTCCCGCTCCGTAAGTTATTAAATACATTCCGGCAGCAAATGAGGAAAGCAATATATGAGCTGCATGAGTATATCTTGAAAGTTTTATGATCTTCATAGATAGAATATACCCTGTCAGTGCCCCCGATATTATGAATATTACCGAAATCAAAGGTTCTTCAATTATACATATATGCAGTGACATGTTGTATCCGAGCAGCAAGGCTCCCAGGTAAGGAAGTATTATATCGCTTAAAGTGCAGGTGACGGATGAACTTACTATTGCAACGGTAAGCCCCAGCCAGAATACACGCCTGTATTTTGACAGGAGTGCTGCAGGTGTGAGGGATGCAAAAAAAAGATGGGATATAAAGAAAAACTCAAACAGTGTTTCTCCGTAATGATTCAATCTGTTTAGAAAATGTTTCCAGATGAATATTAGTGCCGCTGATAGGATCACTGCTGAAAGTGTGAACTTCCAGTGAATTATGATTTCATCAATGAATATGTTGCTATGGCTATGCTTCATTTAAATCAGATAATCCTTAAGCCTGTTTCTTATTTCTTCACGGGCAAGTTCAGTTCCGTCATTCAGCTCATCAATTATTTTCTCTATAATTTGTTTCGCCTCATCTTTTTTATAGCTTTTTATAAAACCATCAAAATAACTCTTGCCTGCCATGGCACGGCTTATTTCTGCATGTTTGTTATGTTCATTCAGTTCAGTATAGTAAACAACATGAAACTTTTCGTTATAGTGTTTATCCTGATAGATTTCAAACATTATTTTATCTGATTCAAACATATTTCCCGGATTTTATTTTTTTAATCAGCAAAGTTATTACACGATATTTTATCTGTAAAGTCATAAAATTTTTTCATGATTATTTAAACTTTTATCTTCTGTCAGCAGTATGGCATCAGCCACACAGAAAGACTTTTCATCTGTTTTATAAAAACTGTTAAAGTCATCTTTAAGTTCATCCCACTTTACTCCTATTTCAGTCTGCAACGGAACAAGCAACGGGTCATTTATTTCTTCTCCGTCTGAAAAGTTCAGTTCGCAGGCGTGGAGTTTATCCGGATTTTTGTAATCGTATACCGGTATTCCGAACCTTCTGCATATGACTGGTCTTGATTCATAAATAAGACATTCATTTTCATTTCCTAAGGCTGGACATGGCATACCCGGTTTATAATTTTTTGCTTTACTGATTAAATCATTTCTCATACTTTCGGGAAGAGATGAAATGTGATTTCTGATTATCCATGCATCAACAGGTGTGATTCTGAATATCTGACTGCAGCATTTCGAGCAGCCCTTCTGACATTTTATTTTATCTCCGTAGATTTTTAAGTTTCTGTTAAATTCTTTCAGTATCATATCAGATATATCGTGGAATTTTCTGTTAAATTCACGGTCTTTTTCTATGTTTTCATTTTCAGTTGTCATAATTTTGGTTTGAATAAATATGTTAATCAGGGTAAATTTGCATACATTTTTATTAATAAGTTGAGGAAAAATTCATATATACTGATCTTATATTTTATCATTCTCTGTCTGCAGTGTCAGATAATAGTTTCTCAGGCTCAGCGTTCTACCAAAAGCGGAGAAAAAAATTATGAAACATCTTCCAAAGGTAACGTTCCCAAAGGTTTTCAGAGGATAAGTTTCCCAATTGAAAATCCTTCAGATGCAGATGAAGAAATAAAGGAATATATGCAGGAATTATTCCCGATAATTGATGACTTCGAGATAAAAGCAATTCAGGGGTCAAAGGAAATTACAAAAAAACTAGTCAATGATACACTTGGACATGTTGAATTTCTTCTTAACTTCAATGTTCCTGAACATTATCTTGATCCTGAGCCAGTTGCTCTCTGGGAGTTAAATATACCGGAGTTTACTTCAAGGATTTACCAGATATATAAGGAAGATACTATACTTATTACGGTCTGGCCTAATGTCGTCGGAGCTCCCGCCACGAAAACCTATACAGGTTATTACAATATATTCCGCATCCGAAACTGGCCATCATGGAAGGATCCTGAAGCACCTGCTGAAGCACCTGCTACACCTCCCGGTCCGGGAAATCCTCTTGGTCTTTTTGCAGCTCATTACGATGAGAATTCTTTAAGGTATTTTCACGGGACCAATAAAAACCATCTGTTGAAAAACGAATACAGAGCACTTTCCCACGGATGTGTGAGAAACGATAATGCCAACATAGACAAAATGAAAAGGTTTATTGTAACAAAGATTGTAACCAGCAGAGATTTAAGCGGATGGGTTAATAGCAAGAAATCTATGACATATGATTTCACAGAAGATGAGAAAAAGCGTTTTCCGGTGAGAATTATTTACAAGACATTTAATATAGACAGGGATTTAAACGGTGCATATATAATATTCTTTAAGGATGTTTACGGCTATGAGAAAGATGCCAAAATAAGTAAATTTGACAATCAGGAGCTTATTACCCTCTCTGTTTTAGAATCTATAGTATCTGAATACAAAGCAGAACATAAACCTCATCAATTTCAACTTCCGGATGATAAATTAATACCGATTGTAAAAAAACTTATCTCCTCTCGCAAGTATAATCAGAAATATTATTTTGATGAACTTGCCAAAGAGCTAACAGAAACAGGTAAATAAACCTTAATAAAAGGTTTGAAAGTAAAACTGAAGTTCATTTTTCTTCTTGGGGTTTTTGTTTTTACTCGGATGTGCCAGTCTCAAGAGCGGGATAGTCTTTCCAAACCCTACATTGACGTGAATTTCAAAAAATTTTATTTTAATATTCTGCCTTCCGATACAGTTATTTCACTTAAAGATAAATTTCTGCTGCCCGGCTCTGTAACTGTTTATTCTGATTCAATTGAAGTAAGCAACGCTAATTATGAAGTTGATTACAGATTCGGAAAAGTAAGGTTTAAAAAATTTTTTATAGATGATATATATTCAGGATCTGAACCTGAAAAAACTTTTATAATCATAACTTATAAAAACTTACCTTACAATATAGATGACTTTTACTCAGCTTTTGAGGTGAAAGAAAAACCCGATACTGTGACTGGAGGTACTGTGAAAATCGCTGAAATAAAAAAGGATTTTGCAGAAGATTTTTTCTCTGGAAGTGATCTCCAGAAGTCCGGGACTATTTTCAGAGGTTTTACAGTGGGAAATAACAGGGATCTTTCACTACAATCCGGTTTCCGACTGCAACTTAACGGTAAGTTATCAGATGATATTGATATAACTGCAGCACTTACGGATGAAAATACACCTATACAGCCTGAAGGTAATACTCAAAAGCTTCAGGAGCTTGATAAGGTTTTCATAGAACTAAGGTCTTCAAACGTAACAACAACCTTAGGAGATATAGAAGTAGATTTCAGAAGCGGAGAGTTCTTTAACTTTTCGCGTAAACTTCAGGGAGTTAAAGGATCTGCAAATTTCGGGAAATGGGATTTGTTTCTTTCAGGGGCACTTTCCCGGGGGAGATTTAACACAAACTTTTTTAACGGCACAGACGGAGTTCAGGGACCTTACCGTCTCACAGGTGTAGATAATGAGATAAATATTATTGTTCTTGCCGGTACAGAGAAGGTTTACCTTGACGGAGTTCTTATGACAAGAGGGGAATCTAATGACTATACTATAGATTATGCAAACGGTCAGATAACTTTTACTTCAAGAAGGCTTATTACAAATGCTTCCAGAATAACTGTTGACTTTGAATATACAGACAGGAAATACTCGCGGACATTTATAGCCGGACAAACAAGAAGTATTGTTTTCAATGACAGGCTGAAATTAAACCTTTCATATCTGAGGCAGAGAGATGATCCAAACAAACCGATTGATTTTACAC
>JAOADS010000252.1:0-418 GCA_026417195.1 Ignavibacteria bacterium
GCACCAGCTGCTATAAATAAAATATGATCAGTTTTTACTGGCCCATATTTTGTATTTACTGTACTGCCTTCAACTATTGGAAGTATGTCTCTCTGTACTCCTTCCCTTGAGACATCTGGGCCATGGGTATTATTTCTACCTGCAATTTTATCAATTTCATCTATAAACACTATTCCATCTTCTTCTGCTCTTTTTACAGCAATTTTATTTATTTCATCTATATCAAGCAGTTTATTGGCCTCTTCATTTTTAAATATATTTATAGCTTCTTTTACTTTAACCTTTTTATTCTTTTTCTTTTTAGGGAAAATTCCCCCTAATATATCTTCAAAATTAATGTTTAGATCACTTACATTGCCACCTGCAATTACCTCAAAAGGCAATGCCGCATTATCTTCTAATTCAATTTCTATTTCCA
>JAOADS010000252.1:428-687 GCA_026417195.1 Ignavibacteria bacterium
GTTGTTTTTTCTATTTGGAAGTGGAGCAATAACATCTACAATTCTTTGTTTTGCTAATTCTAATGCCTTCTCCTCTACTTCCTTAAATTTTTCTTCCTTTACTAACCTTATTGAGTTTTCTACTAAATCCCTAATGATTGAATCCACATCCCTACCAACGTAACCTACTTCAGTAAATTTAGTCGCCTCTACTTTTACAAAAGGGGCATTAACCAATTTAGCCAATCTTCTTGCAATCTCTGTCTTACCAACTCCAGTT
>JAOADS010000253.1 GCA_026417195.1 Ignavibacteria bacterium
GCTCAGGCCCGAAATGCGCCATTATACTCTGTTTATTGATGGTATCTCAAAATCGCTGGCAGCTACAGGTGTAAGAGTGGGGTGGGCTTTTGGTCCTAAGCCCATCATTGACAAAATGAAAAATATCTTAGGTCATGTAGGCGCCTGGTCTCCAAAAGCTGAACAGGTAGCTACCGCCAGGTTCTTATCGCAACCGGACGAAGTAAATAGTTTTTTAGAAACTTTCCGAAATGAGATATTGAAAAGATTAGATGGTTTTTATCAGGGGTTTATGCAATTAAAATCGGAAGGTTTTCAGGTTGATGCAATTCCTCCTCAGGCAGCAATTTATCTTACTGTAAACATTAATCTTACAGGTAAAACAAAACCCGATGGGCAAATCATTCATTCAGCCTCCGATATTACCCGCTTCCTGCTTGATGAAGCCCGCATTGCGCTGGTTCCTTTTTATGCTTTCGGGGCAAGTACTGATTCAACATGGTTTCGTCTTTCGGTGGGTACCTGCACGGTTGAAGATATTAATGACATTATCTCAAATTTGCGTTCAGCCTTAAGCCTGTTGAAGTAGTTTAATTTTTTTATGCGAAAAAATCATTACTGCGTTATAATGGCCGGCGGAATTGGAAGCCGTTTTTGGCCGATGAGCCGAACCTCCAGACCAAAACAATTTCTGGATGTTTTAGGC
>JAOADS010000254.1:0-395 GCA_026417195.1 Ignavibacteria bacterium
CATCTAAACGTTTAAAAGGTCTTTGAAATTTCTACTATTGTAGATGTAAGATGTATTTGATGGCCGTCAAGTTTAAAAGGTCTTTGAAATTTCTACTATTGTAGATCAGTTCAGTGTATTTTTTATCATTAATGTTTAAAAGGTCTTTGAAATTTCTACTATTGTAGATCCATAATGGCACGCCGTTGATACAAGGTTTAAAAGGTCTTTGAAATTTCTACTATTGTAGATAACGCCTCGTGGGCGTCCAATTTGCCAGTTTAAAAGGTCTTTGAAATTTCTACTATTGTAGATGATAACCACTCCAATATAAACCTCTCGTTTAAAAGGTCTTTGAAATTTCTACTATTGTAGATCGGAGGTAAACTTTTGCTTTCCGGAGGTTTAAAAGGTCT
>JAOADS010000254.1:405-671 GCA_026417195.1 Ignavibacteria bacterium
TCTACTATTGTAGATTTAAATTTGCAATTTTAGCAACATAATGTTTAAAAGGTCTTTGAAATTTCTACTATTGTAGATGAAATTCTTTTAGCCGCAAGTTCTTCAGTTTAAAAGGTCTTTGAAATTTCTACTATTGTAGATTGGAAACCTTGAATCGTGCTCAAAATGTTTAAAAGGTCTTTGAAATTTCTACTATTGTAGATCAGCAAGGATAGCGTACATAAAAGCAGGTTTAAAAGGTCTTTGAAATTTCTACTATTGTAGAT
>JAOADS010000255.1 GCA_026417195.1 Ignavibacteria bacterium
TAGATGCAGAATCTGCAATAAACCAAGCTGACGTAATATTTATCGCTGTAGGTACACCAACTGGTAAAGATGGTGAAGCAGATACTTCTTATGTATTCCAAGTAGCAGAAAAGATTGGAATGTATATGAATGGATACAAAATAATTGTGGGTAAAAGTACGGTTCCAGTTGGCACAGGACAGCAGATTAAGAAAGTAATAAAAAAAATTCTTAATTCTAGAAATGTTAGTTTTGAATTTGATGTTGTTTCAAATCCGGAGTTCCTAAGAGAGGGAAAAGCTTTGCAAGACTTTACGCATCCAGACAGAATTGTTATAGGTGTTGAGAGTGAGAAAGCTGCTGAAATCATGAAAAAAGTATATAGGCCTTTATATTTAAATGATACGCCATTCATTATAACAAATATTGAAACAGCGGAAATGATTAAATATGCATGCAATGCTTTCCTCGCTACAAAAATTACATTTATTAATGAAGTGGCCAATCTTTGTGAAAAAGTTGGAGCAAATGTCCAAGATGTTGCAAAAGCTATGGGAAAGGACGGACGAATAGGGCCAAAGTTTTTGCATGCTGGACCCGGATATGGTGGGAGTTGCTTCCC
>JAOADS010000256.1:0-280 GCA_026417195.1 Ignavibacteria bacterium
GCTTTAAACCAACTTAGAGAGAGAATTGGAGTTATGTATGGTGACCCTGAATATACCCCAGGTGGTAGAGCAATAGGCTTTACTGCAAGTGTTGATATAAGACTGAAAAAAGGAGATTGGATTGTAGAAGGTAAAGGAGAAAATAAAAATATAGTAGGTCAAGTTGTTAAGTTTAAAATAGAGAAAAATAAAACATATAAGAGAATGATTTCAGGAGAATTTGATTTTTATTTTGCTGAAAACTCAATAGGTATTCCTATTTCTTATAATGATAATGTTA
>JAOADS010000256.1:290-570 GCA_026417195.1 Ignavibacteria bacterium
GTTCAAATTGTCAATATTATTACCAAGTTATTGGGGAAAATGAAGAAACTTGTAACAACCCAGCAGTTTTACCTTACGATTTAGTTGTTGAAGAAAATCGCATATATTGTATTCATTGGAAATTAAGTAAAAAAGGAGAAAATAAAAATGATTAGAGGTGATAGTTTATGTCATCTATCATGAAAACAGGTTTTGTTAGTAAAGAACAAGAAGAATATTTAAGAATTAATAATCCTGAACTTTATAAACAAGTGTTGAAAAAGCACGGACATTATTCTTC
>JAOADS010000257.1 GCA_026417195.1 Ignavibacteria bacterium
AATCTGATATTTTACAGTTGTTACCGGGTTAAACGGATTGGGATAGTTTTGTTTCAGGTCATATACTGTGGGTATCAGATTTTCACCCGGCTCCGGCTCTATGCCTACAAGTCCGCCGCAGATAGTTCCGTTACCGTATAGTATTCCCTGTATGTTGAAAATGTTTGCACACAGATCTGCTCCTGTGATAACTCCAAGAGATGTCCCTGCCTGAAGCGTAAAGACACTCTGGGAATATACATTCAAACTGATTAAAATTAATAACACTGTTTTCATATTTTTATATTATTTGATTCAAAATTTGTTATTTTATTTTTTCTTACATTATCTCTGATGGTCAGATAGTTTTACTTTCTTAACGTTTACTTTCATTTCATTCAGAACCTGCATTACCTTATTCAACTGTTGCTCAAGCTCCGTTATCTTCGCATCTTTCTTTTCATTCTCTTCCTTCAGCTCCTGTATCGCCTTTATCATCGGTGCTATTAAATCGTTGTAACGCAGCTGATACTCGCCTTCATCTGTTACAGTAAGCATACCAACGTTTTCAACGCC
>JAOADS010000258.1:0-256 GCA_026417195.1 Ignavibacteria bacterium
AATAATGACACCTCGATTGGAAATCTGATTGCTGATGCGATGGAGAAAGTAGGCAAGGAAGGGGTAATTACTGTTGAAGAAGCTAAGAGCATGGAAACAACATTAGAGGTTGTTGAAGGAATGCAGTTTGATCGCGGATATCTTTCTCCGTATTTCATTACTGATGCGGAAAAGATGGAATGCGTGCTTGAGGATTGTTATATCCTACTTTACGAGAAAAAGATTTCTTCAGCGCGCGACTTATTACCACTTCTTG
>JAOADS010000258.1:266-550 GCA_026417195.1 Ignavibacteria bacterium
GACCGATTCTTATTATTGCTGAAGAAGTTGAAGGCGAAGCGCTTGCAACTCTTGTGGTTAACAAGATCCGTGGGACACTCCAATGCTGTGCGGTTAAAGCTCCGGGTTATGGTGAGCGTCGGCGTGCAATGCTTGAAGATATTGCAATACTTACTAATGGGAAGTTGATTTCGGAAGATATCGGGATAAAACTTGAGAATGTTGCGATCACTGATTTAGGAATGGCAAAGCGTGTGATTGTTGACAAAGAGAACACAACAATCGTTGAAGGTGCCGGTTCTAAG
>JAOADS010000259.1 GCA_026417195.1 Ignavibacteria bacterium
CTTTTTATACTCTATTAAACAAGATGGTGATATAATAATTACTATGGGTGCTGGCGATATCTGGAAATATGGAGAAAAATTCGTGGAGAAGCTGAAAAACTTATGAAAGAAAATCTATATAAATATATTTTGTCAATAACTCTTGTCATTCAAGTTCTGTTGATTGCTTATTTGAGCACATACTTTTTCTCAAATGACAAAGTTGATAATTATTCTGAAATTGCAATTACTGGAAACAAATTACTTCCAGAAGAAAAATATTTATCTTATTTATATCAAAAACTAAATGAAAATGATTTAAGCCTTTATACAATAAAGTCTATTTTAGAATCTCATCCTTATATTTTCACTGCCGATGTTAAAAAAGGCAATAACAGAATTGATGTTGAAATTTCAGAGAAAAACATTTACTCAACAATTATTAGAAACAATGAAGCATATTTTATATCCGATGCTTTTGAAATAATAAAAGTCTTACCTTCAACTATTAATATTTCAATACCATTACTTATTACTC
>JAOADS010000260.1 GCA_026417195.1 Ignavibacteria bacterium
AGATTATTCAAGAATAAAAATCTTAAATTTCTATTAAATATCCCAAGTGCTGGTAATTTGTATTTTATTCTATATCGAGTAAATAATTGTCTCATTGTTTTGAGACTGAAACCACCTTTTAGATGGAATGCATCTGTTAATACTTTTGTAATTTGTTTTAATGTGATACGCTTCGTGTCCCATATATCGTTATCATTATCAGTATAAGGGGGTGAATATTCCCTCATAATTACATCATTATTATCAATGTTATCTGAGTTATGTTCATTAATCTCGTCTTCTACATTTTTTGCAAGTTCTTCTTCGACCAATAAATCGATTTCTGGGACTTTTCCGAGCTGTGATATTTTCTTTGTTTTCTTTGTTTTCTTTGTTTTTCTTGTTCTTAATGCACTAATATTTTCCTCTTCTTCACTTATTTCGCTTATTTCATCTTGATGACTGCCGATACTTGCGATATCGATTACTTGCTCATCAGGGTCAACACCTACTTGCGTAGCTAACAT
>JAOADS010000025.1 GCA_026417195.1 Ignavibacteria bacterium
AAGAGACAGGCTCAGGCAGTCAATTGATATGCTGAAAAAAGTTGAACTCTTAGGAGGGGATGAATATACCGTCAGGTTTACTCTTTCCAAACCGTATTTTAAGGCTATCTATGCTTTAAGTGACATTCAGATTATGGCAAAGCATATATCCGATCCGCAAGGATTAACCGATAAATATACTTTTGAAGAATGTTCAGATATTTCAGTTGCACAGAAGAATCCAAATATGAAAAAATTTGCGGACTGGTTTAATTCTCAGGATATGAACAGAAATCCAAAAAATCTCATCGGCTCAGGTCCTTATATATTTGAAAGGTGGGAAACAGGTCAGTGGGTTTACTTCAGAAGGAATCTGAATTACTGGAATAAAGATAATATTTACGGAAAAGCATATCCAGACAAACTTGTAATAAGAGTAATACAGGATCAGAGTGCTGCAACTGTCTCAGCTAAAAACAGAGAGATTGATTTAATGTACGTTGTAAAACCTGTAGATTTTGTTAAAGAACTTTCTGAGCCAGAGAAGTTCGGAATGAAAAAGGCAGATCCTTTCGAGCCGGTCTTCACTTATCTCGGTTATAATCAGAAGAACGTTATTTTCTCTGATGTTAAGGTAAGATGGGCTCTTGCATATCTTGTTGACAGAGATGCCATAATTGAAAAAGTTCAGTATGGACTTGCTCTTCCTACACAAAGTCCGGTTTACTTCGGAGATAAAGATCATTATAATCCAGATTTGCCTGAAATAAAATTTAATCCGGAAAAAGCAAAGGAATTGCTGAACGAAGCTGGTTGGAAAGATACTGACGGGAACGGAGTTCTTGATAAGACAGTTGATGGGAGGAAGGTGGAGTTTAGATTTACTTATTTACTTAATACTAATGAACAAAGAAAACAGACATGTCTGGTAATAGCTGATGCTCTTAAAAAAGCCGGCATAATTGCAGAAATACAAACTCTGGAATGGTCAGTATTTCTGGAGAAACTCAAGAAGCAGGAGTTTGATGCTTTTATGGGTGCCTGGGTCTTAACCGATTATCCGCCGGATCAGTATCAGTTGTTTCACTCATCACAGTCAAAGAATGAAGGAAGTAATTACGTCAGCTTTTCAAGTGCCCTGGCTGACAGTCTTATGGAAGCTTACAGATCGGAATTTGACTTTAACAGAAGAGTTCAGATCATGAAGCAAATTCAGAGAGTATTATATGATGAACAGGCTTATACATTTCTCTGGGTGCCGAAAGCAAAATATGTATATGGAGAACGTTTCAGAAACGTAAGGTGGTATCCCACGCCGCCGACTGCTTATCATGCACCGGAGTGGTGGGTGCCTTTCGGACAGCAGAAATTTAAAAGTACAAATTGAATTGCTTTATGTAAGTAAACTTACTATTTTCGCTAACACTAAATTCAGAAAGGAAAAATAAGTGAAAAAAACATTATGTCTATTATTTTTACTTTTTTTAGTCTCTGAGGTTTTCACACAGGAACTTGAAACAGTAAATTACAATCCACCGGTTGCTTTAAAGCAGAAAGCATCTGATGTTCTGAAATTCATACGTCACGATCCTCCTATACCTGTTGCAGGTGACTGGGGTCAGGATTATCTTGCATTCAATGGTGAACCGACAGGCAGGGTATCAAGCGTATTTCGCTTATCTAACAATACACTATATCTTGCTGTACCTGATACTTCATCAGTCACTAATGCAGTTTTATCAATTTATTCAAGTACTAACAACGGGCAGAGCTGGAATTTGATTATAACAGGATCCGCTGCAGGTAATGCTATAGACAAAACAGAGATGCACAGAAGCGGACTTGATTCAGTTTATTGTATATTCAGGTTTGCAAGAGGATCTTTAGCCAATCAGGTATATATAGCGAATATTGCAGATCTCGTTCCCCGTTTGTTTCTTACAGGTGGTTACAGAGATTTTTCAGCTTTTGCTTCTTCAACGGGAAGTCTTTATCTTTTCCTTGATACTCTGGGTACAAACAGTATTATCAGGTATGCTTCTTTTGACGGATTTTACAGTGTTTCGCAGAGAGGTGTGGTAACAAGTACAGCTGCTCATATACAGGTAGCTAAGTCTTCCACCGGAGATACGTGTATAATTATGTATTATCAGGCACCAACATCTGATACGGTAAGCTCTGCAATTACTGCTGCGAGATACAGGGAAAATGCTCCTGGTTCATTAGCTTCTATAGCGTTTTTGACTAGCATCATTCCAGCTGGTCAGCCAAAGGATCAGTTCGGTGCTGCCTTGGGCAACAATGCAGCTTGGCTAATGTATACTGAAGGTAACCCAGGCTCAAGGAATATTTTCTTCAGGTGGAGCACCAACGGCGGGATTTCTTACGATGCGACAGCTGTTCCGCTTGCAAATAGTTCTACTACTGATGAATATTGGTTTGACCTGAAATCATACAACACATTTGGCGGGGGATGTGATGCAGTTTACTATTTTGATTCTACCGGAGGTCCTAACAGTAACACGGATAATATAAGATATTTATCAGCAATTGCATCTGCACCCCAAACTTTCTCTTCTCCTACAATAATAAGTCAGGTCATAGCAGTTTCAAATAACAGAGGTGTTAGTCCGTTTATAGTTGAATATTATGATGCCTCAGGTGATGCCGGTGTATTCTGGCTTGGATTAGGATCTACAGGAAGAGCTCTTTTTTATGACAGGCTTGGAGCACCTGCTCCTACAAATCCTCTTACGGTATGCAGGAATTCTGTTAATAAAACCATACCCGACCATTCAACAGTACGGGATACTATATATGTGGGTTTAGGTTCAAACAGAGTAGTTACTGATCTTATTGTAAGAATAGATACAGTACTGCATACATGGGATAGTGATCTTAGTTTCTATATCAGAAAGGGTTCGGTAAGCACAAAGTTTATCAACAGAGTTGGAGGCTCAGGTGATAATTTCATAGGAACAAATATTAAAGATTCAGCTGCTTTATGTCAGATAGGTTCTACTGGTTGTAACACACCACCTTTTACAGGAACATTCAGACCATCTGTCGGTGGTTCTTTTGCAGGTTTCCTCAATCAGCCTACAGACGGTCATTGGATACTCAGCATAACTGACACTGTAAGTGGCGATACAGGTCTGTTAAGAGCCTGGTGCCTTGTAATCAGGTGGCAGGATGTAACAAGTGGTGAAACAGGAATAACAGAAATACCTTCATATTATGAGCTGATGCAGAATTATCCAAATCCGTTTAATCCAGCCACTACAATTAAATTCGCTATGCCGAAGGCTGAAAATGTAAAGCTAACAATATTTGATATTCTAGGAAGGGAGGTTGCAGTCCTTGTGAATGAATTCCGTACAGCAGGCGTATATGAAGTTAATTTCGATGCTTCACTCCACGCCTCCGGTGTCTATTTCTACAGGCTGGAGACACCTCAATTCACTGATACAAAGAAAATGCTACTGGTAAAATAAATATCAGAGCTTTATTTGGATTTAAGCCCGGTATTCTGAAAAGGATATCGGGCTTTTGATTAGGAGTCGTATGATATAATGAAATTAAAAAAATTCCAGCCTTTTGTATTGAAATTTATAATAATATGAATAAATTGCAGAACTGTTAAATAAGAAAACAATATTTTCAACTTAAAATTCAATGCCATGTTTAAGAAGCCTTCAAGAAAGTCAAGATTAATTTGCATTTGCTTTTCAGCTGTTTTTTCATTAACTCTGGCAGCTTGCAGTGGCAAAAAGAAAGACGGACAGACAACACTTGATGATTCAAAAGACAATATGCCTGCTCCGGCAGATACGAACGGAGCTGTTGTTGGAGACTGGATCGTTATAAGAGAAATGGCAGATCCGGAGAAACTTAACCCGATAGTTTCCAATGATGCATCGGCTTCAGAGATATGTTCTTACATGTTTGAGTCTTTACTGGGACAGAGCAAGGAAACATACGAACTTATACCCGCTCTTGCTGAACTTCCTGAGGTAAGTTCTGATAACCTTACATACACTTTCAGGATGAATAAAAATGCCAGATTTTCTGACGGAAAACCTCTAACAGGTAATGATGTTATCTTCACTCTGAAGTTTATCAAGAATCCTTTTGTTGACAATGCAGCTATGAGAAATTATTATGAAATGATTGAGAAAGCCGAGCTTGTTGACGGTGACCCTTATAAAGTTAAGTTTACTTTAGAGAAACCTAACTGGAGAGCTATTTATACACTTGCGGGATTACAGGTATTACCGAAACACGTTCTGGATCCGGAAAACATTACAGATAAGTTTCAGTGGAGTGAGTTTAAAGATATGAGGATAGCTGCTAAAAATCCGGACATTAAAAAGTTTGCTGACTTTGTTAATTCACAGGAAGTATCAAGAAGTGCCAAATATCTTATTGGTTCGGGACCATACGTTTTTGAAAAATGGGAAACAGGCGCAGGTGTTACAATAAGAAGAAATCCGGATTACTGGGGTAAGAATCTTTCTCCTAATTATCCTAACAAGATAATATTCAAAACAATACAGGACAATTCGGCTGCTCTTGTTGCTGCCAAGAACAAGGAAATAGATGCAATGTATGTTATTAAGCCTTCGGACTTCTACAATGACCTCAAAAACCCGGAGCAGTTTAAACTGATCAAGGCAAGACCTTTTGAACCGGCTTACGCCTATCTTGCCTGGAATCAGAAAAATCCCCTTTTTAAAGATAGAAAAGTACGCTGGGCTTTATCGCATTTAGTTGACAGAAAAACTATAATAGAGAGAGTTTTGTTCGGGGATGGTGTTCCGATTCAGTCTCATATTTTCTATAAAAATAAGAAACTGCTTAATGAAAACTTACCTGTTATAGAGTATGATCCTGAAAAAGCAAAGAAATTACTTGAAGAAGCTGGGTGGAAAGATACTGACGGAAACGGAATACTTGATAAGATGATTGACGGCAAGAAGGTGGAATTTAAGTTTACGTTTCTCAGCAACACGAATCCTGTAAGGAAACAAATACTTCTTGTCATAGTGGATGCTCTTAAAAAGGTAGGCATTCAGGCTGAAGTTCAGGAACTTGAATGGTCTGTATATCTTGACAAGACGAAAAAGCATGAATTTGATGCTACATATTCTGCCTGGACATCTCCGACAACACCACCGGATCCTTATCAGATATGGCATTCATCTCAGGCTGAAGGGGAAGGAAGTAATTATATAAGTTTCATCAATAAAGAAAATGACTCCCTCATTGAAGCATACAGAAATGAAATGGATGAAGCGAAGCGAATAGAAATAATTAAGAAATGGCAGCAGTTAATTTACGATGAGCAGCCTTATACTTTCCTCTGGAGTCCGAGGTCAAGATATGTTTATGACAGCAGGTTTAAAAATACCAGATGGTATAATTATCAACCAAGCCCATCGTATAATGAATGGTGGGTTCCTCAGGGAGCACAGAAATATACGCAGAACATGAACTATTAATTAGTTTATATTATGTCTCAATATGTTTTAAAAAGAGTTTTACTTTTTATCCCGACACTGATCGCTATTACGTTGATTACTTTTACCATATCTCGTTTAGCACCGGGTGATCCTACAGAACTGAAAGTGGGAGTAAGCGGAGAAAATCTCAAAGCTGACGAGAAAAGTCAGCTAAATCAGCAGGCAAAAGAATATTATAAACAGAAGTGGGGACTTGACAAACCTATTCATATTCAATATCTGATATGGCTTGGTAATATGGCAAGAGGGGATTTTGGTAATTCCTTTGTTGATAACCGGCCCGTTATTGACAAGATTCTCGAAAGAGTCCCGATTACTGCAACGATAAGTGTCATCGTTGTTGCATTAATATATATAATAGCAATACCGATAGGGATTTACTCAGCTGCAAGGCAGTATTCTTTCATAGACAGGTTCACTACATTTATATTATTTGTTCTCTACTCACTTCCTTCATTCTGGGTAGCTACCATGGCTATAGTTTTTCTTGCAAATGTTGAATATATAAAACTTTTCCCTACTTCAGGTCTTTATACGCTTGGCTCTGAAAACTGGTCTTTCTGGGAAAAATTAATCGACAGAATTCATCATTTGATACTTCCTGTAACTTGTTCTGCCTTAGCAAGTTTTGCTTTTCTGTCAAGGCAAATGAGAGGGAGTATGCTTGAGGTGATCAGACAGGACTATATAAGAACAGCCAGAGCCAAAGGACTTAAGGAGAGAAAAGTGATCTTGAAACATGCATTAAGGAATTCTCTTATTCCAATAATTACACTTCTAGGTGGTATTCTTCCCGGTCTTATTTCAGGAAGCGTCATTGTTGAAAGTATTTTCTCAATTCCAGGTATGGGACAGCTTGCATTTCAGGCATTGATAGCCAGAGATTATCCTCTGATTATGGCAGAACTTGTTTTAGCAGCTGTGCTTACTATGATAGGTCTTTTGCTTGTTGATATAATGTATGCAATAGTTGATCCCAGAATAGCATTTTCTAAAAAATGATTTTAAAACATGGCTGACAGAAAAATACCAGAGCAGCAATTCATAGATGAAAATACCGTAATTAATAATCCGTCACCACAGTCTATTGCATCGGTAAGTGATGATATACCCCAGAACGGACAACCAAAACGCAGGGTAGATCAGACTTACTGGTCGCTGGTGAAACATCAGTATAGGAAAAACAAACTTGCTGTAGCAGCTCTATACGTGGTATTTTTCCTCGTATTAATGGCAATATTCGCTGACTTTCTTGCAAATGATAAACCGATTTACTGTAAATATAAGGGAGAGTCTTACTTCCCTGTTATAAAACAATACCTTGTTGATCTGGGCTTTACGAAATGGGAACCTCAGTTTTTAAACGTGGACTGGAAAACTCTTGAGTTTGAAAGCGAGATCTGGCCACCTGTTAAATATTCTCCTACTGGAGTTGATTTGTTCAACAATGCATCACCACCTTCAATTGAAACCGGACATTATCTCGGAACAGATGCAATCGGACGGGATGTACTTGCCGGTTTAATTCACGGCTCCAGAGTGTCACTTTCCGTTGGTTTCATAGCCGCTGGCATTGCAATTTTTATAGGTGTTTTACTTGGAGCTCTGGCAGGTTATTATGGAGGCAAAATTGATTTAACCATAATGAGATTTGTTGAAATAATGCAATTGTTCCCGGCATTCTTCCTCATCATCACTATTGTAGCGTTATATGGTTCAAGTATATGGTATATTATGATAGCAATAGGTCTAACGAGCTGGACAGGAAATACCAAACTTGTAAGAGGTGAAATTCTAAAAGTACGTAATATGGATTATGTTCAGGCTGCTGTTTCACTGGGTTTATCAAACTTCAGAATCATCTTCAGACACGTTTTGCCAAATGCTATCGCTCCGGTCCTTATAGCTGCTTCGTTTGAGATCGCAGGTGCCATACTTGCTGAGGCTGGTCTCAGCTTCCTGGGATTTGGTGTGGCTGCAACTAAAGTGACATGGGGAAGTGTTTTATCAGAAGCGAGGGGTGCTACAAGCTCCTGGTGGCTTGCAGTATTTCCGGGATTTATGATTTTTATCACAGTTGTTGCATATAATCTTGTTGGAGAGGGTTTGAGAGATGCCGTTGATCCCAGACTGCGTGATTAAAAACCAAATAAATCAAAATTATTAAAATTAAATAATAAAACAATAATAAGGAGAAATAAAAATGGTTTGGACATTAGAACTTGCATCCTATCTGGATGATGCTCCATGGCCAGCCAATAAATATGAGCTGCTGGACTATGCCCAAAGAACAGGAGCTCCTAAAGAAGTGATCGAGAACCTGAAGGAACTTGAGGATACGGATGAACCTTATGAAAGTATAGAGGAAATATGGCTAGACTATCCAACTAAAGAAGACTTTTTCTACGATGACGAGGAAAAGGATTTCTGAATTCTGATTACAATAATGATTTTTTATGTTTCCCCGAGACTTCGGGGTTTTTTATATCTTTTAAATTAAGTTGAATCAAAAATTTTTTAAATATATTTGTTTGTTTTTATCTCTGTATTCATTATCTCATTGTGACGAAAGATATGAAACAGGTGATATTGATTTTAAATTTAAAGCAGGAGAAACATACGATAAATCTGTTCTCACGGAAATACTGGTTTTGCCACGTGAAAAGTATTTTAACAGGATAAATTTAGAGGAAGATAGACAAAGGTTAGCTAAATTTTATTTTGATAATGGTTTTTTTGATGTTATAGTTGATACATTAACTGAAATTAATGAAGATCAGATTAATGTTACTTTTACGATTTTTGAGAATTCAAGATATGTAATAAGGGAGTTTCAGATAATAGGTCTGGAAGGAATTCCAGAAAAACTTAAAGAAGAGATAAACCGTTCGGAAATTAATGCTGGCAAGCCTTACTCCAAGAGTTTCGTCAATTCGGAAAAAGACAGAATACTTAATATTTTATGGAATAACGGATATTACTATGCTAGGATTGATACTTCAAGAAGTCTGATAGATTCTTCACGAAGAGGTGTGATAGTGGGTAAATATTCAGATGATCTTCAGCAAAATCCGGAGTTTAAAAACAAGGTTTTGGTCAGAATGAGATTTACAGGTGCAGACAGAGTTTATTACTTTGGAGAATCAGAAATAACGATCAATAATAACAGATACGGATTCAGCAAGGATATCGTAATCAGGGAGCTCAAGTTCAAAGGTGGTGAAATCTTTGATAAAAGTAAAATTGCCGAAAGTGAACGCAATTTTACCAAACTTCCAATAATACAATTAGGAAGAATCATAACAGTTGACCCTGATAGTAGTTCTGACAGAGTTAATGTCAGAGTAATTATAACGCTTGGCAAGAAGTATGAAATCACACCTGGAATTTCTGCTGTTTATCTTAATAACAGGTTTTTCGCAGGTGCTTCCGTCCAATACACAGATAAGGATTTTTTTGGTGGAGGAAGGGTTTTCTCAACAAAGGTAGAAGCTTTATACAACAGCATGGGTAATAATCAACTTGAAATTTCATTTAATTTATTTCAACCCTTCCTTTTTAGGAGTAACCTCACGGCTGATTTTACAACCAGTTTCGGTATTTACAATTTTCTGGATGATTTTGAATATATTTATACTCAGAATCTTGCAAGGCTAAGTTATTTTATAAGGGAATATACTTTTTACAACAATGCATATCTTGATATTACATATGATCATCTAAGACTGAGGATTAAAAATAATATAGTCGATGATCAGGGGAATGTTACACCGGCAGGAAAGAGGAGAAGTTTTTCAAATTCTATAGTCGGTTTCAGTCTGGTTCACAATAACACAAATGATCTCTTTAATCCTTCAAAGGGTTTCTATCATCAGCTTACTCTTGAAAACGCGGGGGCTTTACCGAGACTGATAGCAGTTTTTAACAAGAGCCTGCTTTTTTCCCAATATTTCAAGTTTTTCATCCCTAACAGGTTTTATTTTGATTTAACCGGTGGTCGCAGGACAACTATATTTGCTTTTAACATTGAAGTAGGAAATATAACGGAATATGGCAGAGGCGGTAACATTATACCGGTTGACAGGATATATAAATTTTTCAGCGGAGGAGGCAATAGTCTCAGAGGCTGGGCACCTCAGACCGGAGGAATACTTACTGATCCGAAAGACGGAGGCAAATTTCTCTTTGAGGGTGGATATGAAATCAGAAGGAGACCGTTTCCTCAACGTAGTTTTTTTTATCCTGTATGGATTGTGGTTTTTCTGGACTGGGGAAATGTCTGGGAAAATATAGGAATGTTTAAGTTTAACCAGATAGCTTTAGCAACTGGACTTGGCGTGAGGTATGATACATTTGTTGGGCCGATACGAATAGATTTCGGCTTCAAGCTTTTTAATCCTTTAGCTGACAAGGGTAATCACTGGCTTTGGGAAAATCCCGGACAGATTTTTAAAAATAAATTTGCCATACAGTTTGGTCTTGGCAATGCGTTCTGAATCAAGATTATGTGGAGAAACATAGCAGGACAAAATAAAGTTAAGGAAAAACTCAACACCATATATTTTTCCGGAAAAATTGCCCATGCATATCTTTTTTACGGACCTGACGGAGTGGGGAAGGATGCAACGGCGATTGAATTTGCTAAGTTAGTTAACTGTGAGAATCCTTCGGCCAGCGGTTCATGTGATTCGTGTTCAGGATGCAGAAAGGTAAAGTCACTTAGATCAGAACTTCTAAGTATTGTAACAGCACTACCGGCTGGTGTTTCAGATGATTCAGGTTCAGATCCGGTTGAAAAGCTTAGCCAGACTGAGTTTGAGAACTATATGGAAGAGCTGGAAAAGAAATCACTTAATCCATATCATAAAATTACACTTCATGGAGCGAATAATATAAGGATAAACAGCATAAGGTGGCTTATAGAGAAAATATATCTTACAGCTTCAGAAGGCAAAGTGAAAGTTTTCCTGATTTCAGAGGCAGATAAATTGAGACAGGAAGCTGCAAATGCTCTTTTAAAGGTATTAGAGGAACCACCTAAGAGAAGCTTGATTATAATTACAACTTCCAAAATAAATGCACTTCCTGAAACTATCACCGGAAGGTGTCAGAAGATATATTTTGAAAATCTTAGGACGAATGAAATAATTGAGAAACTCTCTCAAGAATCAGTCTGGCAGGATGATGAAATCAGACTTGCAGCTAAACTAGGATGTGGTTCCTACTCAAATGCAGAGCAATTGCTTAGGGAAGGCATCAGGGAATCAAGGGAAACGGTGATAAAGTTTCTTATAGCTTCAATCAAGGGTAGTTACGGTGAACTTGTTTCAATTTCAAAAAATATAGCAGCCAAAAACAACAGGGAAAAAGTAAAGCATTTCCTGTTTATATTAAATCTCTGGTTCAGGGATCTGCTGTATATCAGAAATGGTGTAAATAGTGAGGAGATGATTGTGAATTACGATTTGAGAGAAAGGCTGATAAAATTAAATGTCAATTATCCACATGCAGACATATTTAAAATTATCTTGGAACTTGAGGATGCGGAAAGACTGGTGAATCAAAACGTTCAGCCGTATTTAATATTAGTGAATCTGGGCATTAAACTTACGGATCTTATAGACAAGGCAAATTAACAATTGTATTTTATTCAAGTTCATATATGATTTTCTGTTCTCCTATCTTAAGAGGGAAGATTATATCCTGTGCATTTTCTTTTTCAATAATTTTCTGAAACTCACCTAAAGGCTCAATCGGATGGGCATCTGCAAGCATTAAGGTACCATAATGTATCGGGATCATATATTTTGCATTAATGTCTCTGAAAATATTGTAAGCACAGGGAGGAAATACATGATTATAAGTTCCGCATTGATTACAATCGGCACAGGGACCAATTGGTATTAAGGCAAGATCTATTTTGAATTTTTCTCCCAGTTGTTTGAATTTGTTTTCGTGATATCCGGTATCTCCGGCAAAATATACACATAGTCCGTTATACTCAATTATATAGCCGGTGAAAGCATTATCTCCCCAGATGTAGCCGTCAATGCCGTATCTTCCTCCCCAATGCTGGGCAAATACTGATGTAACTTTTACACCATCAACGGTTTTCGTTTCTCCTGTGATATTTTTTCTGTAACCCCTGTCATTTTTCATTCTTATCATTTTGAAGTTATATTGAGGTATGTAGTTTTCTGCATCCTCAGGAAATATTAACGCCTTACCCGAACTTTTCGTCTCAAGTATTTCAAGGCTTCCGAGACTCAGGTGATCAAAATGTGAATGTGAAATAAGTATTATGTCACACACAGGTATGTTATCAATATCCATACCCGGTTCAATTATTCTACGGGCTAATTCACCTGCAGTTTCAGTTAAAAGTGGATCTGTGATTATTACCTTATCATCCATCTGTATCAATACAGTAGAATGCCCAATCCACAGAGCTGATAATCTTACGTTTTTCCTTACAGGATCTGAAATTTTATTTTCTACTTTTTCCGGTGAACTGAAAAAAACAGGTATGTTCCTGACCGAAGAATAAAAAATATTACATGAAATGGTGACAGCAGATAAACTTAAGCCCAAAATTATAAACCTAAAAGGATTTTTCATGCAGTTAATAATATTTGAAATATAATCCCAAATAATAGCGGCTTTGAGCATTATGACTGTATGAAAGTTTTAAGCCAAGCATACCAAAGAAAGTATATACAACACCTTCAAGAAAAACACCTGAATATTTTTTGTTATTCAGAGATGATTTCTGATTATAATAACCCATTCCCACTGATACAGAAAGATATTCACCTTTATGAGCTATGGGAAGAATTATCCTTCCACCTGTTTTCCAATGGAATTTGCCAATTGTTGAATATTTAAAATTACCGGTTATATAAGACGGCTCAAAAAAAATCTCTGCCGAACCAGAGAATCTTTTAGATGGCTTTATGTGAAAAAAACTAAGCGGAGGCAGATATTCATTAGCTCCGAAACTGTATGATACAGGGATAATGTTCCAGGAAAGGCCAAACTTAAGTGATGAGCTGGATTCGTTTCTGTCTTCATAATATCCGGGTGAGGGTATTGTCTGGAGCAATGTCCATGTAATCCATTTTAACGGACCTGTGCCAGACTGAAGTTGTGCTTCTAGCGCTTGAGGCAGGAGAATCAGTGAGTAAAATATTAAGTAAATTGAAATTCTCATAAACACACGCAATAATACATTTATATTAATAACTTTTAAAGTTATTTTAGTTTATTAAAAAATGTTTGAATATTCAGGTTTTATCCATATCCATTCTTTATACTCAGACGGAACTGGGAAAATAGAAGACATAGCCCGATTTGCAGCAGAATCAGGGCTTGATTTTATAATAATGACAGACCACAATACCCTTAAACCTAAAAATGATGGGTATGAAAAATGGATTAACGGAGTAATGGTTATAATCGGTTATGAGGTTAATGATATTCATAACAGAAATCATTATCTTGTCTTCGGGCTTGATGAAGTGATAGGATCTTATTCTGAAATAGCAAACGGTGAAACGGCTTGTTTGCTTTCTGCACCTGAATATGTAAGAAAAGTGAAGGAAAAAGGAGGAATAGGTTTTATAGCTCACCCTGATGAAGAACGCAAGGGGCTGCCGGGACAACAGGCATATCCATGGACAGCTGAGACGGACGATTATACCGGTATTGAAATATGGAATCATATGAGTCAGTGGATAGAAGGAATGAATCAATCAAACAAACTTGACAGGTTTCTCCATCCTTTAAAGTCAGTTACTGCTCCTTCTCAGAAAACTCTTGACAGGTGGGACACGGCAGCACTTTCAAGACATGTTACAGGTATAGGAGGAGTTGATGCACATGCACTTAAACAGAATATATTAGGGCTTTTTGAAGTAGAGATATTTCCCTATAAAGTTTTGTTTAAATCTATCAGAACACACGTTTTCCTGAATGATCCCATAGAGAAAAGCAACGATAAACTTTTCAATGTATATAAAATGAATATTCTGAAGGCGCTTGAAACAGGGAAGTGCTTTATTTCAAATCACTATTTAGGAGATGCACGTGGTTTCAGATTTTTTGCAGAATATAACGGAAAGAATTACAACACTGGCGATGAAATAAGTATTAATGACGGAAAAGTTATTCTTAGAACACTTGTTCCGAAACCGTGTAATATAAAAATAGTTCACAATGGGAATATGATCAGTGAATCTGAATCTATGAATCATACAATTGATGTTAAGGAAAAAGGGATTTACAGGGCTGAATGTTTCAGGGGCGGAAAAGCCTGGATCTTTTCAAATCACATTAGGATAGTTTAAGGTCAATGAAAGATAAAATCAAAATTAATCCGGATAAGCCCAGAAGTAACTGTGCAATATTCGGGATATTTAACCATCCTCAGGCAGCGGTAATAACTTATTATGGTCTGCATTCTCAGCAACACAGGGGACAGGAAGCTTCTGGAATATGTTCCTGTGAGTATCTGCCCGAACAGAAAAAGTACAGGTTTAATATTCACAAAGGTCATGGAATTGCTCTTGAGGTTTTCTCTAAGAGAAATATTCTCACAGAACAACTTAAAGGAACTATAGCAATCGGGCATAACAGATATTCAACAACAGGAGGATCAGATTCCAGGGTTAATATACAGCCCTTCAGTGTGAATTTCAGCGGTGGTCACCTGGCTTTATCTCACAACGGGAATTTCACAAATACCAGACAGTTAAGAAGCCAGCTTCAAAGAGAGGGAACAATATTTCAGACATCAACTGACAGTGAAATACTTCTTCATCTTATAGCAAGATCGAAGGAGAGGGATATAACTGATAAAATCATGGAAGCCTGTAGTCAGATTAAAGGAGCTTATTCAATAGTTCTTATGACGGATGAGAGATTGTATGCAATAAGGGATCCTTATGCTATAAGACCACTTTCTATGGCTAAGCTGGGAAAGAGTTTTGTTTTTGCTTCTGAAACCTGTGCGTTCGATATCATTAATGCTGAATATATAAGGGATCTTGCCGCAGGGGAAATAGTAATGATTGATTCTGAAGCTGTCAATAACGGCAGTGAGAAATCATTCTTCATAGAAAAATCTGGTGAAACCAGACATTGTATTTTTGAATACATTTATTTTTCTCGTCCTGATTCAATGATTTTTGAGAACACTGTGGATAAAGTAAGAAGAAAGCTTGGTAAAAACCTTGCAATTGAAAAACCTTCTCCTTCAGCTAAAAAGGAAGATAAAAAGGTTGTGATTATCAGCGTGCCTGATTCCAGTAACACCGCTACACTTGGATACGTCACTGAAACTATAAAATCCAATCCTTACGTTAAATTAGAACTTGGGCTGATAAGGAGTCACTATGTTGGCAGGACATTTATACAACCCGGACAGGATAATCGTGAAATAAAGGTTAAGGCTAAGTTTAATACTGTAAAATCTGTTTTGAAAAACCGTATAGTTGTTATAGTTGATGATTCAATAGTCAGAGGAACAACAGCTAAACTTCTTGTTAAACTTGTAAAGGAAGCCTCCCCTAAGGAAATTCACCTTAGGATAACTTCTCCACCTATAATTTCTCCGTGTTATTACGGTATGGATTTCCCGTCCAAAGATGAACTTATAGCTAATCAGTGTGAGAATGATCTTGAGAAAATAAGACAATATCTTGATGTAGATTCGGTTGAATACCTTTCTATAGATAAACTTCATGAATCTGTCCCGCAGCGTATTAATTCACATGGCGAAAAGATAGGTTATTGTGATGCATGCTTCAGTGGTCAATATCCAGTGGAAATAGAGGAAATAAACAAAGATGAATTTGAAGAATAAGTTACTTTCCTCTTAGTATTTCCTTTATAATCTCTTCCGGTTTCATATCTGAAATATTGTTTCCGGATAAAAAGCTTTTAAGCATCTTATCTGCTTCTGTTCTGTTGTAGCCCAATGACATAAGAGCAGAAAGGATTTCAGATTCTTTTGATAACTGGGTAAGTTTACCTGAAAGATCTGCTGTAGAGGTAATTTCTGTTTTGTTTATTTTATCTTTTAATTCCACAATAAGTCTTTCTGCTGTTTTTTTTCCTACTCCGGGTATTTTTGTAAGAGGAAGGTGATTACCTTTTAAGACAAGCTCGTTAAATTCAGTGTATGATATTGAGGAAAGTATGCTCAATGCTGTTTTAGGACCTACTCCTGATATTGAAATTATCTGCCTGAAACATTCTCTTTCACCTTCTTCTTTAAATCCGTAAAGTGAAATGCTTATAGGATTGTCTTTGAGGTGAAGATGAGTTAAAATTGTCACTTCATCTCCTGGATCGCCGATCTTCTGTACTGTCTCAACAGGTGAGAGTATGTTATATCCAATGTTGTTAGATTCAATAATAACTGAAGTAGGTTTTTTAGAGATAATTTTCCCTTTGATAAACTCTATCAACTTTGAACTCTTACTTTAGCAGGATTTTTCATAATATAGGTTTTCCAGTTATTACGTGATTTTTTCCCTGAAAAACCGGAAGAAATAATAAAATTATAATGACATAATGCGACAGCAATTGCATCAGAGATGTCAAATTTTGAAGGAAGGGACTTTATGTTTAGTAATTTACAGATCATAAATTTCACCTGCTCTTTTGAAGCGTTTCCTGTACCTGTAACGGATTTTTTTATCTCCCGTGGCGAATACTCTGCGATATTAATGAAATTATTAGCTGCAGCAAGTATTGAAACTCCTCTTGCCTGTCCTAATTTCATTGTTGACTGTACATTTTTATTGTAAAAAGCGGTCTCAATTGCAAACTCAACAGGCTGGTATTTACTTATTATTTCCGTAAGGGTGTCATATATTTTTTTCAGTCTGAGAGGGAAATCCAACGTCTTTACATTTATT
>JAOADS010000026.1 GCA_026417195.1 Ignavibacteria bacterium
ACTTAGCATTATACCTCTGTCCAGTATATCTGAAGCAAGTTCAGGCTGTGTTTTCTCAAGAGCAGTTTTAACAGCCCTGATTATTATACTAACAGGCTCACTAAGAGCCTCTCTGATCTCAATTGAGCTTACCTCAGTCATTTTAGGTAAACCGGATACCATATCCCTTCCCTTAACTTCTATAATTACTTCTTCCTTAAGAGGCATAACAGAACCTACCTGACATTTTATTTCCTCAGCTGTTCTCTCACCTATCAGGATACTGTAATTCTTTTTAAAATATTCCATAATAGCACCATTGAGTTCATCCCCTGCAGTTCTTATTGAAGCACCGTTAGCTATTCCGGAAAGAGAGATGACTGCAATTTCAGTAGTTCCTCCACCAATGTCAATTATCATATTCCCTACCGGGGAAGAAACATCAAGTCCGACTCCTATTGCAGCTGCCATAGGTTCAGCAAGTAAGAAAACCTCCTTGGCGCCTGCATGTTCTGCTGAATCTCTCACAGCTCTTTTCTCAACTTCAGTGATCCCGCTCGGCACACAGATAACGATCCTGCTGGAAGGAAAAACACTTGAGTTGACCCTTTTAATGAAAGCCCTGAGCATTCCTTCAGCAATCTCAAAATCCGCAATAACACCGTCACCCATAGGTCTTATTGTCTTAATACCTTTGTGAGTCTTTTCATGCATCTGTTTAGCTTCGTGACCAACAGCTATGATTTTCTTTGTTGTCTCATCAAAAGCTACAATTGAAGGCTCATTTAATATTATACCCTTCCCTTTCACATATATAAGGGTATTCGCAGTACCTAAATCAATTGCAATATCAGTGGAGAATAAACCAAATAATGCCATTTATTATTTTTGATCCCGGGTATTTAATTGAAGTTAAAAACTTTATCTTACAAATATAAGATTTAATTTTAATTATTTAAGTTACTGTTTTAGTGCTTAAAGTGCCTTAAACCGGTAAATATCATAGTAAGATTTTTTTCATTTGCAAGATGAATGACCTCTTCATCCCTTACTGAACCTCCCGGCTGAATTACTGAGCTGGCTCCTGTTTTTGAAATCTCGGCTATACTATCTGCAAACGGGAAAAAGGCATCTGAGGCAACAGCTGAACCTGCAAGCGAATGACCAGACCTCTCTGCTTTTGAAACTGCAAGTAGTGTAGAATCAACTCTAGAAGTTTGTCCGCTACCTATGCCAAGAGTTTTAAAATCTTTAACAAAAACCACTGCATTACTCTTTACATGTTTACAAACCTTCATGGCAAATATCATATCCTTCTTCTCATTTTCCGTGGGATAACGTTTAGTAACAACTCTCAGATCAGATTCATTGATAAAAATATCTGAATCCTGATATATTATGCCACCTGTAATTGATCTAAATTCCTCCTTTTGAAGATTATGAGATTCATCATATTTGATAATCCTTCTGTTTTTCTTCCTGAACAGAAATTCAAGAGCATCATCATCGTAATCAGGAGCTATGATAATTTCTGTAAATACCTTATCAGTTTCAACTGCTGTATTCAGATCGAGTCTTCTGTTGAAAATTATAATTCCTCCGAAAGGTGAAACAGTATCAGAAGAAAATGCTTTTTCATAAGCTTCTCTGATGTCTGAACCTGAAGCGACCCCACACGGACTGGCATGTTTTATAATAGCACATGTTGGAGCAGAGAATTCCTTTATAAGCCTGTAGGAAGCATCTATATCAAGAACATTAACGTATGAAAGTTCCTTCCCGTGAAGCTGTTTGAATATATCAGAAAAACCTTCTTTATGTGCATTATATAACCATGCTTTCTGATGAGGATTCTCTCCGTATCTCAGTTCCTGTTTAGTTTTGAATGGCTGATAAAAAATCCCTTTGTCACTTACTCCCTTTCTGAAATATTCAGATATCTGAAGATCATACAGAGAAACATAGTAAAAGGCTTCTGATGCAAGAATTCTGTTCACATTTTCTTCTTTCTTAACTGAATCAATAAAGAACTTATACTGAGACGGACTGACAATCACACTGACATACCTGTAATTCTTTGCCGCAGCTCTTATTAAACTCACTCCGCCAATATCAATTTGTTCTATAGCTTCTTCCTCACTGCAATCTTTCTTTTTAATCGTATCAGCGAAAGGATAGAGATTTACGCACACGAGATCAAATGTTGGAAGTCCGAGTCTCTCTACATCTTCCATATGTGACCTATCTTCCCTGTCTGCAAGAATACCGGCGAAAATCTGATACTGCAAGGTTTTCACTCTCCCATCCAGCATTTCAGGTATGTTAGTTATCTCTTCTATGCTTTTTACATTTAAACCAACGTCTCTCAATAGTTGTGCAGTTCTGCTGGTTGATACAATTTCATATCCGTATGATACCAATTCCACGGCAAACTCCGCAATACCTGTTTTATCATATACACTAATTAATGCTCTTTTCAAACGAAACTTACCCTCTGATTTTTTACTTTAATTTTCTTTGATTCGAATAAACTGATAACTTTAGGGTATAGGATATGCTCGGCTTTTTTAGTCCTAAGGCTTAAAGACTCTGGCGTATCGTCATCTTTAACAATTACTGCTTTCTGCATAACTATTGGACCAGAATCATAGGTCTCTGTAACAATGTGAACAGTAACTCCGCTGATTTTCACCCCTGAATCTATTACAGCCCTGTGAACATTTAGCCCGTACATTCCTTTGCCTCCAAATGATGGAAGAAGAGAAGGATGAATATTGAGAATTCTGTTTCTGTATTTTTTTACTATCTCCTCAGGTAACTTCCTGAGGTAACCTGCAAGTAATATCAGATCTATTTTATATTTTCTTAAGTATCTTAAAAACTCATTAATATATTTTGATCTGCTGCTGAAATTCTCTTCAGCCATGTAAACACATCTGATTCCCTCACGATTGCAGATATCGAACGCCCCTGAAGTTAATTTATTAGTAATTACCAGCTTTATCTTTGATTTTATTTTACCTGAAGCAGAAGCCCTTATAATAGCTTTAAGATTAGAACCTTTGCCAGATACAAGTACACATAAATTCAGAGACACAGCTTAGTAATTGTGGAATAAATTGAGGAATTTCAGATGCAAAAATACCTGATTGTATAATAACAATCAATTAATTAATTGTAAAAATCATTCAAAATTTTTATATTTGTATATTCAAAGATAAAAAAAATGAAAAAAGGAATTCATCCGAAATACAGACCAGTTGTTTTCAAAGATGTCTCTACAGGTTATATGCTTCTTACTCGTTCTGCAGCTCCTTCAAAAGAGACAATTGAATATGAGGGTAAAACTTATCCACTTATAAAGGTAGAAATATCAAGTTCTTCACATCCGTTTTTCACCGGCAAGAAGACGCTGGTTGACTCTGCAGGCAGAGTTGAAAAATTCAATAAGAAATACTCTAAAAAGAAAGTCTCGTCCTGATTTCATATTTAAGATCCTCTGATGACTATAAATATTTGTATATTTGAGGATCATGCCATAACCAACCTTGCTCCAATAAATTACCTTAGACATACTTCAGAGATTCTCTGTGGTGCTTTCAGCATAGCCAGAAAAATCAAAGATAACACAGGCAAAAACCCGATTAGTCTTCATGCGAGAAAATATCTGTCTGAGTGGTTGAAAGAGATACATCCTAACTATAAAGTCAACACACTAAAAAAAGATGAATATATATTCATAAATTCCAGAATCATATCAGACGGAGAAAATTTCTCGTCAATCAAAAAATTCCTTAAGAGAAATAATAACTCCGCAATAATTATTCCCGAAAATAACTCAATAATTGCTTTTCACATATCTGCTGAGTTGACTGAGAAAATTTCTGAAATAATATCTGAAGAAGAAAATAATCTTATTTCATTTGGAGATATTGAATGGCTTGACTTAAATAAAATTGAAGATAAGAAATTAGGACTGGATTACAAACTTATAAATAACCCTTCAGATCTGATAAAACATCTTCATGATGAATTAAGAAATGACCTGAATAGTCTGATCCCCGGAAAAAAGAAAATCAAAAACAACTCCCAGAAGTTAACTTCAGAGAAAAGTGAACTTGATACTTCAGAAGGGAAAATATACATAGGGAAAAACACAGTCATAGAGCCTTTCTGTTACATAAAGGGACCTGTATTTATCGGAGATAACTGTGTAATCCGTTCAGGCAGTTGTATTTACGGACCTGTGTCCGTCGGGAATATTTCCAAAATTTCCGGCGAAATAACATCTTCAATAATTCATTCATATGTAAATAAACAACACCTTGGTTTCCTCGGACATTCATATATCTGTGAATGGGTAAATCTTGGCGCTGGGACTACAACAAGTAACCTTAAAAATAACTATTCAAAAATTTCAATTGATATTGGAAATGTAAAAATAGATACAGACTCTATTTTCCTGGGAAGTATTATAGGCGATCATACAAAAACTGGTATCTCCACTATGCTTAATACTGGAACAGTAATAGGAATATCATCAAATCTTTACGGATCCGGATACCACAAGAAAATGGTTAAGTCATTCAGCTGGAATGATTCATCAGATAATACAGAAATGGACTACCTAATTGAGAAAGCAATTTCAACCGCACGTATTTCTATGTCCCGAAGAAAAATAGAAATGTCGGAAAATTATGAAAACATGTTAAGGTACCTTTATCAACAGAAAGAAAATCTTCCTTTGTAAAAAATAATGTCTGAATTAAGCAAAAAAACGATTGAGTTGTCTATTGAATTAAATGAATTCAGCAGCTTTAAAATCAAAAACCCGGATGACATATCGTTATTAATAGAATTCAGCCTGAACAACAGCGAACTTTTCGGAGAAATAATATTCATTGCAAAATATCTCAATGGACTTGGCAAAATCTTAGATAAAATCCATTACACAGATAATATTCAAAGCAGAGACGAAACTATTTATAAAATAAAAGACGAATACAAAAAAAATATCCTGAAATTTACTGATTTACTTGGAAAACTACTGGAATGTAATAAAAATCATAGCAGCATCAGTAATCTTGAAAATAAATACCTCTCGCTAAATCAGGAATCCATGTCTAATTTAGCATCTTTGATATATGACTTAAGCTGGGTGAAAAAATTTTATAACTCAAAAAGGAAATAAAAAAACCGTTCCTGATGAACGGTTTAGATTTAGAACTTAAATATATTTATATCTATCCCCCTATTACTTCAAGCACTTTCAAATCTGGTTCCTCAATTTTTGAAAAGCTGTAACGCTTTTCTATATCAGCTTTATTTATCTCATCAAGCACACTTATCATCAGATCATATTTTGCCTTTCGATGAAATTTAAGAATCATTATCAAGTCTGGATTCTGTTTGCCCCATCCCTCCAGGTAATTCCTCATCTGCTCAAGATTAACCTTTATCGGTTGTTCCTCTGTACCGTCTGATTTACCCTTTGAAAGCCCTATATTACCTTTTTCAGAAACCCTGATAAAGACAACATTACCCATATCTACCTTTACCTTGTCGGCATCATCTCCTTTGGGAAGATTTATCTGCATTACCTGAGGCTGATTCAGGGTTGTTGTCATAATGAAAAATGTGAGAAGGAGCATGATAACGTCAACATATGGTGTCATGTCAATGTGAAATCCTATTCTTTTTCTCTTATTCCATTTTTGTACCTTGCGGCCTCTTTGTTCCTGACCGCCTGTATCTCCTACACTTGCCATTTGGAGTTTCTCCTTATATAATTTAGTTTATTCTTTATTCCCTTGCTCCAGATCTGTCACGAATGAAAATCTGGTATTCTTGGTCTCTTTAAGAATATCCATCAAATCCTGAATGGTTCCTATGTCGGCATCTTTATCACCTTTTACAACGATTCTTAAATCTTTACCCGTTATATTTTTGGAAGATAAACGGAAATCTATTAATAGCTTCTTGAATTTTTCCCTGTCATTGAAAGCTACTATTGGCCTTTTTAGTTCACCCTTTTCATTTAGATTAGCGGGATTAGTCCAGCCCGGCTGAGTAGTGCTGTCGGGGTGATATGCTGCAAGCCCTATGGCATCGCCTATGACATCTTCCCTTACATTAATATTATCCACATCAACAAAAATATCACCAAACTTATTTACAACAAGAGTCATCACATTTCTTTCGGGTAATTTGGTGGTATCATTCCCTGAACTTGGCAGCTGAACCTGAATATCCTCTGCAAGTTCGGCTTTAAACTGTGCGGTTAAAATAAAAAAAGTTAGGATTAGCATAATAACATCAACATATGGTGTCATATCAATTTCCTGTGGCGGAACTCTTTTCTTCTTTACAGCTCTCATTTCTGTTTCCTCCGCAAAATATTAAATTTTTATTTCGACTTTACTGTAAGTATCTGCATTATATTATATGTGGCTTCATCTATCATGTAGGTAAAATTACTTACTCTGGTCATGAAATAATTATAACCTATAATAGCAACTATGGCACCGAATATTCCGAACGCTGTATTAACTAAAGCTTCTGATATACCGGTAGAAAGTTCTGTAGCATTGGGAGTACCTGCAGTTGCAAGAGCCTGGAAAGCACGAATCATACCAAGTACTGTACCGAAAAGTCCCACAAGAACTGAAATGGAAGCAATTGTAGAAAGAGCAACAAGATTTCTTTCAAGTAACGGTACTTCAAGCATCATGGCTTCTTCAATAGCTCTCTGGACTTCAGCAAGTTTCTTTTCAGCATCTATAGGATCGTTTTTGACAACATTATAACGTTCCAGCGCAAGCCTGAGAACATTAGCCATTGAACCCTTTTGTTTATTGCATTCAGCAATTGCTCCGTCTATATCTCCTTCCTGAACAAGAGATTGCACTTTCTTGACAAAAGGTTCTATAGCACCGCGACCTTTTGCCTTAGCTAAAGACAATAGTCTTTCAATTACAAAGGTTACCACCATAATACTTATTGTCATAAGTGCCGTTACAACCAAACCGCCTTTATATATCTGTCCAAAGATATTGATTGGGGTTCCTCCGGTATCCCCACCTTTGAAATTAGCAGGATTACCAAATACAAAAAAGAAAATGACTAATGATATGATATATGCAACTACCAGAACTACAGTGATAAAAACAGATTGTTTCATAATTTAATTATCCTCCGATAAATATGTTAATTAGTAAAACTATGCTTCTGAGAAACTTGCTACTGCTTCCATTTCACTTGGATAAGTGTCAAATATAAGACTAAGTTTTGTAATCACAAATAAATTTTCAATATTATTGTTTAACCTGCAAAGTTTTATCTTGCCTTCTCGTTTAGTATAATTTGCGTGAGCTGAAATCAGAACTCCCAGAGCTGAACTGTTAAGATAAGCCACATCTCCTAAATCAATAACAAGCATTTTATTCCCTGATTCCGAAAGCTGCTTTATCTTATTCTCTAATTCATCAGTTTCATCGCCACCAACAAAGTTTCCTTTCAAAGTTAATACGACCACCTTACCATCCTGTAAAGAAGTTTCCTTTATATTACTCATAAACTAAATTAAAAGTTATAAAAAATTTGGAATGATTACAGAGCAAAGATATGTTTAAATTTTCATATTTGCAACTAAATATATAGATAAAATAAAACTTACTACTCTTGCCATTTCAGAATTTTTAATATATTATGTGTTATTTCATCTATTGATCCAGTGCCTTCAATGTTATAAACAACATATTTCTCGGAATAATATTCCTTTACCGGCATTGTTTGTTTTTTGTATATAGCCAGCCTGTTATTTATAGTTTCAATGGTATCATCACTCCTGCCACGCCCAAGCAGTCTTTTTACTAATTCTTCATCTGAAACTATGATATCAATAATCTGAAGCCCTTCATACCCGAGATCACTTAGAATTTTATCAAGTTGCTTAGCCTGTTCAAGAGTTCTGGGGAATCCATCAAGTATAAACCCCTTCTTAACTTCGGGGGAAGATAACTCATTTTTGATAATACCAATCATAATTTCATCAGATACGAGTTCGCCTCTTTCCATAACTCTCTTTGCTTTAAGACCAAGTTCAGTACCCTCTGCAACTGCCTTTCTCAGTATATCACCTGTTGATAAATGTTTCAGTCCCAGTCTTTCTGCAATTCTGAGAGACTGAGTACCTTTACCGGCACCAGGCGGACCTAAAATAATGAGATACATTTACTAGCTCTAAATTAACAAAATCGGATTAAAAATGGTAACAAAGTTAATTAAAAAAAAATTAAAAGAAAGGGATGTGAAGTATCCCTCAGACTGATGGGTTAAGGGTTATAAATCAGAAATCAGCGCCTATTAATATGGCATAATAACATATATAGCCTTATAGACTTTCATTGCGTTTTGCAAATATAAATGAGAATAATACAGAAAAAATGATAATAAACAAAATTATTAAAAGTGAAATCCAAACTGGTATATGATATCCCTCAAACATTAAAGGGATAAGCATTTTAACACCAATGTATATAAGTATTACTCCCACACCTTTCTTAACATATAAAAATTTATCTGAAACTGCATATAAAAGAAAATACATCGACCTCAATCCTAGAATTGCTAGTATATTAGAAGAAAAAATTATCATTATATCATTTGTGATTGCAAAAATTGCAGGAACAGAGTCAATTGCAAAGACTAAATCAGTTGACTCAATAGCAATAAGACATATAAACATTGGAGTAACATAAATAACACCATTTCTTCTTAGGAAAAATCTATCCCCTTGGTATGAACTGTCAACTTTCAGAAATCGCTTGAAAAATTTAACAATACTATTATCATCCGGATTAATATGCTCATCTGAATTAAATGTTAATTTATAGCCAGAGTAAATAAGAATTACACCAAATAAGTAAAGTACAAATCCGAAGTTTGATACTAATACAGCACCCAAAGATATGAATATACCCCTTAAAATTATCACACCCAAAATACCCCAGTTCAACACTCGTCTTTGTTTTTTTAAGGAAATTCCAAAATGCCTGAATAAAACAAGGAAAACAAAAAGATTATCAACACTTAAGGATTTCTCAATTACATAGCCTGTAAAAAATTCCATTGCTTTATCCAGCCCATATAGGTAGTAAATAAATATATTAAATAATAATGCAACAATTATCCAGAGTATCACCCATTGGAGTGCTTTATTAGGATTCATAGACGGTATTTATCCAGTGGATTTTATTGGGTTGACAACATCTCAGAAATCAGCGCCTATGGAAATGTAATATTTAGGTTTGGAGAATTTCTTCAGGTCATAACTCCAGGCCACATCAAATTTCAGAGGAAAATAAAGAAAGAACAACCTAGCCCCGAGTCCCATTCCAATGAGTAGATCTCTGGTCTGTAATGAGCCATTAGCCCTGTGAAAAAATTTAAGTGAATTTGTATTCCTCCAAACAGTGCCTACATCAGTAAATAGAACTCCTTGTATGTTCTGGAAGCCTACCGGAAGAGCACCAAGAACTAAATAACGGAAAAGAGGGAACCTGAACTCAGCATTCATTAACATAAACTTTGAACCTGAACGGGCATTATAATTAAAGCCTCGTAAAGGAAGAACTGGACTGGAAAATGCGAAATCTTTTATGTCTTCAATAGGCAAAACATCATTCTGGACTTCATAATTTATCCAGTTCTCTGTCTCTCCGATATAAAACCTCTGTGGATTTTTTCCTACACTTACACCTGCATTGAATCGAAAAACAAAATTATAGTCATCTACAAGTTCGAAATATGTTCTGTAATCTGCCAGTGCACTGAAAAAGCTTATACCACCGGTACCTATCTTCGGAGTGCCAAGCAAGGTTAGATTATACCTTGTGCCTTTAATTGGTGCTGTATAACCAAATAATGTATTATCGAAAACGTAACTCATAACTGGCATTGCAAAATCTAATTTTTCCGTAGATTCCAGGGGATTATCAAGATTCTCCTTGGTCAGCCTTGCAAAAGACAAAGCACCATCAATTCTCTTAAAACGACTGATAGGATATGAAAGAGAAATATCACCACCGTATTGCCTGTAACGATATAAGTTTGCACTTGCCAGATTCTGTCCTAATAGTAAAAACCTTGCAGAGTGATATGCTGAAAACCCCCAGTCAATTCTTTTAGGAAGATAATAATATCCGAAGGCATAATCACTGTTCTTTAAGTCAAGTACCAGACTGGTTGCTATATAAATTCTGTGATTTCCTAAAACATCACTGAAAGCCATCTGTGCAATTCCCTGAACACCGTAAAAACTACTGTAACTGGCATTACTGTAAATGATATCCGGCGAAAACTTCACCTTGTATTTATTTATTTTAAAACTGCCATCTTCGTTTAAATTGTCCGTGACCTGAAATTTTGACTTTTCTTTTAACTTATATTTTTCAGAAACTGGCTTAAGGGTATCATATTTATCAGACTTGAGATTAATAGCAACGTCGTGACCATAAACCGAGCCACTGTCTGCATCAGGTGAAGTCTTCAGATTGTCTTTGATCCTTTCAATATCTTCCTCTGACAAATCTTTTTCTGGAAACCCATGCTCAACGAGAGAGTCTGATTTGGAAATTTCTGGATTATCCCCCTCTATGAGTTTTTCTGAAAAAACCGTATGAGGTAATTCTGTCATATTAAGATTAATTTCAAACGGATTTTCAATATAGAAAATATCATAACCCCCTTTATTTAACGCTGTAAATGCAAGTCTCTTCCCATCACCGGACAGACTCAACTGACCGATAGGATTCATAGAATTAGTAATTGGTCTTTCATCACCACTCTCAGTGTCTCTTAACCATATATTACTTATTCCGTTACGGTCTGAAATAAATAGCACTCTCTTGCCGTCTGGTGAGGTAACTGCTGAATACTCATCAGCATCATTTAACTTAGAAAACCTTTCCAACTCTCCGGACTCTGTGTCATAAACATAAAGTTGTTTCCGGTTATAATTGTATTCAGTCATCTTAAAATCCTGCGGAACTGATGAAGGATCTGTATAATCTCCTCTGTCAGAAGTAAAATAAATTTTCTTACCGTCACTTGACCATTTGGGGTTGAGATCGGAGAATATATCATTCGTAACAGGTGTTAGTTTTTTGGTTCTGATGTCATAAATCCATATATCAGATTGCTTTGAATTGTCACCTCTCAATACAATAGAAGTATTTTTCGGATTCCAGTCTATGGAGAAAATGCCGTTAAATTTTATAGGCAATCTGTATTCATCTTCAGTTTCTGTATCAATCACATATACAGCATCCTTATCCCCGCTTTTGACTGATATTGCGATTTTTCTGCCATCAGGAGACCAGCATAAACCCGGTGTAAGCAGATGCAACTCCTCGAAATTAGCAGTAGTATTGCCTTCTATTATTTTCTTTATAATTTTTTTTCTCTTAACATCAGCAATAAAAACATCAAAATAGTCATCTCTGTTTGAAATGAAAGCAATCTTTTTACCGTCCGGAGACAATGCCGGTGCAGTATTATAAAAACCATCTCCCTTGCGTGAATTTGTAATCCTTACAGCAAAATCGTTAAGCTCCTGACGGATATTTATGTCTGGCCAATACATCTGCTTTAATGCTTTATGCCATTTTTCTGAAAGTGTCTCAATCTCCATATTATATATATCAAAAAATCCTTCTTCAACATCGCCTACTGCTTTTATCTGATGAAATAATTCTCCTATTTTTTCCTTACCATATTCATCTGCAAGCCAGGCGAAGAAGCTCTGGCCTCCTCTGTAGGCAAGGTAGCCGTCCAGATATTGAACGGGAGGAAGATAATCATAAATGACAGCATCTCTGATGAACATATCGTTTTCCTTGTCATTACCTCCGAGAGACTGATATTCAGCCTGTCCCTCTGAAAACCATAGAGGGAACTGGAGCCTGATATTCTGAGTAATGATATTCTGAATTGAACCATCGTAATACATATCGTTCATATAAGCATGAAGCAGTTCATGGTGAATAACATGACGGAATTTTGCATAATCTCCCTCAAAAGGAACCAGTATCCTGTTTTTAAATAACTCCGTTACTCCGCCTACTCCTTCGGGCAAATATTCATCCACAGCATTATTCTGCTGAAATTCGTTATGAGAATTAAAAACTATTATAGGGATCCTGTTTTTAATACTGTAACCTATATTTCTGTTCAGGCTGGCAAGTGCACTTTCGGCTGCAAATGCAGTAAACTGTGCTATATATTCACCGCCCTGCGTAAAATAAATATCAAAATGTTTCGTCTGAATAAAATGCCAGTCAAATACTTTATACTGAACTTTATTTTGCCCGAACTGAGCAAGTATGGGCTCAGAACTCAGAAATATAAATGTAAAAGAAAATATTGACAAACTTTTCAGATACTTTGATATTTGGGCTTTAAACATAATAATCTGTTTATAAAATTAATACTTATTCATAAAAAAAACAGAACTAATTACGGTATATAAGTATTAGCATGCTGTTAAAATCTGGCATTAACTCCTATAGTGGGCAGTAAGGGGAATTGACCGATCGCTCTTTTCTTAACCTTTAAATCTTCCCCCAGATAATAATCATAACCTATAACGTTCTGTCTGTTGTAAACGTTGATAACATCAATATAAAATCCCCAGTCTATACCCCAGAATCTGGTGAATGCTGTAGCCCTGATATCCAGTCTGTGATAGAGTGGTTTCCTATGGGCAAAACGGTTTTCCTCTCCGCCAAAATCAAAATCAAATTGCACCTGATTTATAACCGGAATTACAGCTAGGGAGTCTCCGACTACTCGCGGTTTGATACCAACAGGCAAGGTTATCGGAAAGTTTGAAGACAGGTTAAATCTTAACCCTAACTCAAGCCAGTTTAATAATCTGTAAACCCCAACGAGGTTAAACGTGTGACGCTGATCATATCTGAATGGAGTAATGACACCGTTTCTATGTCTTTCTGCAAGAGAAAAAGAGTAACTCAGCCATCCTGAAAGTTTCTGATCCGGCTTCATATTCTTTTTTTCAATGAATAATTCAAATCCGTAAGAATAACCGTTTGCTCCGTTAACAGGTATATTAGTAAGGGAATCATACGGGAGCTTTTCTGAACTTCTGATCCAGTTATTTGGATTTCTCAGATATTCAGGGTCAGAGTTATTTGGATCTTTGGGGTAAAATCGATATCTGTAACCCGTGAGCTTTTCCTGAACAATGAGGTCAGAAAATTTCTTATAATATCCCTCGGCTCTGAACAAAATGTCATCTGAAAGCCATCTCTCAAAACCCAATATGAAATGATCAGAACGTTCCGCCTCAAGTTTTGAAGCCTTTTCTTCAGTAAGGTCATAAAATATCTGTGCATCAATGAGTTTTTCATAACCCGGAGACTGATAATAAAGTCCGGAGGAAAATCTCATCGTAGTAAGATCGTTGATTGCATATGATAGACTAAATCTGGGTGAAAGGTAAGCTTTCCTGTTAATTGCAAAGTAATCAAACCTCAGCCCCGCTTGGAAATAAAAATTTTCCGACAGCTTTAACCTGTCCTGAACATAGAAGTTAGCTCTGTAATAATTTTTCCCTTCAAGAAAACCTTCTGTGATTGCATTGAAATTAGGATTTCCCTGAATTATTGATTTCAACCTTTCGTCAAGTTCAATCGAAAAGTTTAAATCTGTTTTTAAAATATCAAGACCTCCTCCCACTTCAGTTCTGTGAAAATCAGACAAAAAGATAGTATTATTCTGGAAGGAAATTTTTCTGAAAGTATATCGTGACTTGAAACCTATTCCCAGATACAAACCTAAAGCTTTGAGACTATCCCTTACTTCAGGAGAATATGACTCACGGTTAAGGACTGGATCCAGCAGTTCTCCTCCGAACTGGGCATCACCTGAATTTCTATACCATGATAATGTACTTTTTGAAAGAAAGCCCCTTGATGGCGCATAGTGCCAGCTTACTCCTAAAACATCATTACTCGTCTGATCTCTCACCGAAATACTATCCTGTAACTCCTTGGACTCTCCGGGTATAATATTCACAGCATCTCTGGAATATATTCCGTTAAAAATCAGCTTGTGGTTATTAAAAGGTCCTAATGTAAGCTTGCCCTGAAAATCCTTGAAAGAAGGAAACGATGCACTTTCATCAATCAATCCCGCTTTCTTTGCAAAAGGTCCCAATATGAGGTCATAATAACTCCGTCTTGTGGAAATTATCCATGAACCACCTATATTCTCTAAAGGTAATTTACCGGAAAATACAAGATTGGCATTAGCTATATTTATGTTAGATTGTCCGGTAAAATACCTGAGTTTATTCCCTTCCCTGTTTGTTACGTCAAGCACTGCTGACAAGCGGTCTCCGTATTTTGCAGGAAAACCACCTGTAATTAGAGAAATATCTTCAAGCGTTTCGGGATTAAACATACTGAAAACACCATAAAGCCTGTATGGATTGAATATTTCAATATTATCCATGACGATAAGATTCTGATCAGGACCTGAACCTCTTACAATAAGTTGTGAAGAGAAATCATTCGGAGCACTGACACCGGGCAATGTCTGAAGAGATCTCAATACATCCTCTCCTACACCCGGAATTACTCTCGTTGTTTTAGGAGATAAATTCAGAAAACTCGTTCTTGTATCATTCTGAGCCTGACGAAAACGTTCTGAAACAACATCTATTTCCTCAGTTACATAAGTGTCTTCAGTAAGCGTGATGTTTATTACAATCGTATCACCTTCTGTAACAATTATATTTTTCTTCTCAAATTGTTTGTAAGATTTAAGTTTCGCAGTAAGGGAGTAAATCCCCTTGGGGACATTATTGAAATTCCACACACCAGCTGAATCTGAAGTTAACTCAAAAGATTTTTCACCGGATCTTAAAGTTATACTGACATTCTCAAGCGGCTCACCCTGAATACTGTTTACCCTACCCTGTACTATACTCTCCTGAGAGTATATGGGAATTAATAAACATAGAAAATTTATGAGACAAACCAGAATCTGTAACATAAAAAGTTAATAATACTAATTTTATAAAAATGTAAATAGTTCCTATCAAGAAAGAAAATTTCTTTACAAGATTACAGTCAATTTTTTTAAATTTCATTGTAATTATATTAGTAGAAAACTATTTTTGTAAATTAGTTTTTTTTAATGTACTAGAATAACCGATGAAAGGTATTGTTCTTGCCGGAGGCTCTGGTTCAAGGATGTATCCGGTCTCAATTTTATATAGTAAACAACTGACCTTAATTTACGATAAGCCTCTTATATACTATCCACTCTCGATATTAATGCTTGGTGGTATAAGGGAAATTCTCATTATTTCAAATCAGGAAACCATCCCCTTTTACGAAAGACTTTTCGGTAACGGCACTAAACTTGGAATTGAAATCCAATATGCAGTACAGAAAGCTCCTAACGGGATTGCTGAATCATTTATAATAGGGGAAAACTTCATCGGTAAAGACAGGGTAACTTTAATTTTAGGTGATAATATTTTCTACGGTAAGTTGGATTTCTTCACAAGGGCTTTGAAAAAAGAAAGCGGAGCAACGATATTTGGTTACAGAGTAAATGATCCGGAACGCTACGGAATAGTTGAGCTCAGCAGAGATGGAAAAATAATTTCAATAGAGGAAAAACCTGCAAAACCAAAATCACCTTATGCCGTACCCGGGCTATATATATATGATCTGTCTCTTATACACATCT
>JAOADS010000027.1 GCA_026417195.1 Ignavibacteria bacterium
CATATCATATGTATAATCATCAATATCTGGCTGAGCGAGGACATAGTATTTATAATCAGCATCTGAGATTTTACGCCTCAGCTCGTCGGCTTTTCTGGATATTGATTGAGGCAAAGACATTAAAGGCTACTGAACTATACCGTCTTTATTTATGATAAGATTTTTAATAGACCCTGAAGATGCAGACAGAGGTTTACGTAGAAAGGTACCGTTGAGATAAATATGGACGTTTTCGCCGGAAGAAGCACTGAAACGAAACTGTTCCTTAGCTTTGATTAACAATGAATCTTTAGCCTTTAATTCTTCTTCTATTAGGCTCTTCTCATCAATATAAACCTTTACTCTTATATCCTTCAGTGCTTTAACCATAAGCTGGAGAGAATCACCAACCACCTGTTTTAATGAATCTGCTGCTAAGAGAGTATCTTTCTTGCCTTTAATTTTATCTTCATATGATTCAGTTATTTCATCAAAAGTTTTAGGCTTCACCTCAGATTTCTGAGTAGCTGAACCTGAAAGGTAATTCCACAGGAAATAGATACCTGCTGACAGAGCTACACCCAGCAGGGCAATAAGCACTTTCTGTAGCCATTTTCCCGCAGGGAATGAATCTCTCTCATATTCTGACTTCTCATATGAAACTGGTCTGACTTTTTCAGATAGTGGTATTTGTTCTTCAATGTTTCCTTGGACTGACTCACTTTTAATTCCATAGGTTTTTGCTTTATCCTTTTCATTTTCTGAATTCTCTGTGAATTTCCTTCGTGTATAAAAACCGGCTTTTGCCTTATCGTAATCATTAACCATCTGATTTTCATTTTCCCCGATAGCTCTCGCATAAGCCTTTATAAAAGACCTTATATATGTTTCCGGCTGGAAATCAAAAACCCCTTCTTCCAGAAAATTAAGGAATTTTATATTTATTCTGGTTTCAGCAGAAATTTCAGCAAGAGAAATACCCTTAGCTTCCCTAAGTTTTTTTAAATCGTTACCAAAGTCCTTAAGCATAATAAAATAATACTTTACTGAGGTCCTTGAAACAAAAATAATTTAACACATACTCATTATCAATGAATTACATTTATAATCAATGGAGTTTCTAACTACTGTACTTTAAGTTTTTAAAATACTTTGAATAACTTCACATAAATGAATATATTTGCAGTGTTTAATGATAAAATATATTCGTTCAGGGTTCGGAGTTCTGAAATTTTTAGGAAATGACCGTCTAGATCTGATAAACAGACTGTCAACCAATGATGTAAGCACCCTTAAAAAGTCTACTGTTTTAAAGACCATAATAACAAACGAAAAAGGCAGGATTGTAGATTTAATCACATTATTCTGTTTTGATGAATATATACTGAGTTTAGTTTCCGATGTTTACAGGATAAAATTGATTGAACATCTGGAAAGATATACTGTGATGGATGACTTTACCTGTGAAGATTTAAGCAGTAGCTATGAAGTTATTCTCATGTTCAGCGGAGATGATGAGACGATTAAAGGTTACATATCAGGAAATATTGATAAAGATGAAAGTTTCTGTATCACAGATAAATACATAATAACCACTAAACCTGATGATATGATGAATTGTTATATGCTGATTTATCCTAAGTCTTACGAGGATAAAATATCTGAAACACTTAAAGGCTGCACAGAGTTAACAGAGAAAGAATATGAGGAAATAAGAGTTGAATCAGGTATCCCCTCTGCCGGAAAGGAAATAACAGATGAAGTTAATCCCTTAGAGTGTGGACTTAAAAAGTACATAAGTTTTACAAAGGGTTGCTACATTGGACAGGAAGTAATTGCAAGACTTGACAGTTACGACAAAATAAGCAGGCAACTGGTAGGAATAAAAGCCAACTCTAGTTTTTCAGCAGATAAAGAAACGAAAATTATAAAAGAAGGCCATGAATGCGGATATGTAACAAGTTATGCGTTATCTGAAAAATACGGACACATAGGTATGGGATTTATAAAAACTGCTCTTTTTGATCTTAGTGGCAATTATTACATAAGGTTTAACCAGACAGAAATTCCGGCTGAAATAGTTCATTTACCTTTTAAATAAATCATTAACTATGATTGACAAAATAATAGAAATTCTCGGTGAAGATGCTTCACTGCTTGAACATAAATGTTCAACAATTGATAAATCTGAACTGCACCTGCCAGGTCCGGACTTTGTAGATAGAGTTTGGAAAGATTCAGATCGCTCAGCTATGGTTTTAAGAAACATGCAGGCACTTTTCGATAACGGAAGACTAAGAGGCACAGGGTATCTTTCAATTCTTCCGGTCGATCAGGGAATTGAACACTCAGCAGGTGCTTCCTTTGCTCCTAACCCAATATACTTTGATCCGGAGAATATAGTTAAACTAGCAATAGAAGGAAATTGCAACGCTGTTGCTTCTACTCTCGGAGTTCTCGGAAGTGTTGCCAGAAAATATGCCCATAAAATTCCATTTATACTTAAAATCAATCACAATGAATTTCTCACCTATCCGAATAAATATGATCAGATTCTCTTTGCCAACATAAAACAAGCTTTCGATATGGGAGCAATTGCTGTTGGTGCAACCGTATATTTCGGTTCTGAAGAGTCTTCAAGGCAGATTCAGGAAATATCAGAAGCTTTTCATCATGCACATGAGCTCGGTATGGTAACTATATTGTGGTGTTATCTGAGAAACTCTGCTTTCAACGTTAAAGGTGATAAAGATTATCATTTGTCAGCAGACCTTACTGGACAGGCTAACCATCTGGGAGTTACAATTGAAGCTGATATAATAAAACAGAAACTCCCTGAAAATAACGGAGGATACAATGCCTTAAAGTTCGGAAAGACTCATAAATACGTTTATGAGAAATTAACTTCAGATAATCCGATAGACCTTACAAGATATCAGGTTGCGAACTGTTATATGGGAAGATGTGGACTGATTAACTCAGGTGGTGCATCAACAGGAAAAGGTGAATCAGATCTTAAAGAAGCAGTAAGAACTGCTGTAATTAACAAACGTGCCGGAGGAATGGGATTAATCTCAGGCAGAAAGGCTTTCCAGAAAGACATGAAGGAAGGTATAGAACTACTCCATGCAATACAGGATGTTTATTTAGAGAAACAAATAACCATAGCATAGACGAAATGAACAAAAAACTTAAACAGGTAGCAAAAAAGCATCGTAAGAAACTCGCAAAACGTAAGGCAAAAATCAAAGAAGCTAAGTTGAAAGCTTCTAAGACCAGTGCCTGAAAAGCGAGGAGGTTGTTATTGGTAATCTAACAATCCTGCTATTCATAATTCTTGCTGCGGCATTTACCCCAATATTTGCAAAGCTTAGCGTTGAAGAAATTTCTCCCTTATCTTTCGGATTTTTCAGATTCGGATCAGCTGCGATTCTTTTCTGGATTACGCTTAAATTAAGAAAAGGAAATCTGATTTTTGACAGAAAAGATTATCCGAAATTAATCTTACTTTCACTATTGTGCATTCCGCTTAATCAGTTCTTTTTCCTGACCGGAATTAAAATGTCATATGCTTCCCATTCAGGAATAATTTATTCCCTTAATCCGGTCTATGCTTACATAGTAGCAGTAAGTATAGGCTATGAAAAATTTAAATATTATAAACTAATAGCTATTTCACTGACAGTTGCAGGTATCTTCTTCATCTTTTTTGAAAACTTTTCAGGTACTGTAATAGACAGCAACGTTATTCATGGCGACATTTTACTGTTATTTGCAGTGCTGACTTTCTCGATGTACCTGACTTTAGGAAAACCAGTCATAGAAAAATACGGTGCTTTGAAGTCATCAACCTTTATATTTATAACAGGTTCATTCCTTTACATTCCTCTTTTCATATATGATTTAAATAACCTCAGCTTTGAAAAACTCACATATAAAGGTATAATAGGATTTGTTTACCTGTCATTTGTAGTTGCATACTTGGCATATTTTGTGTGGTATTATGCACTGAAGAAAATTCCTTTAAGCAAACTTACAACTGCCTCTAATGTATCACCTGTTCTGACGGTTTTATTTTCTATATTTTTTTTAGAAGAACCTCTTAGTATTTTTTTCATAATCGGTGCTTTTTTAACATTAGCCGGTGTTTTTTTTATACACCGTGCAGATATAATATAACTTACTTATGGAAAAAATCATAGTTGGAATATCTGGCTGCGGACACCTGGGTAGAATTCACTGTAAACAGCTCTGGGAGTTAAGTTTAGAAAACGAATTTATTGAGTTTGCCGGAGTCTTTGACATTATAAGTGAAAAAGCTGAGGAAGTTGCCCAACTATACGATATCAGATCCTTTCAGTCAGAGGATGAAATGTTTGAAAACATTAACGCTCTTATAATAGCAACACCTACATCAACTCACTTTCAGATAGCCTCGAAGGCAGCAAAGAGAAAAATAAATCTTTTTATAGAGAAACCTGTTACATCTACTTCAGAGCAAGCCGAAAAACTAACTGAGCTGAGAGATAAGAATGATATTAAAATACAGATAGGCCACATAGAACGTTTTAATCCGGCAATTATCTCCCTTTCGGGACTTAAACTTAATCCTATGTTCATTGAAGCACACAGGTTAGCTGAATTTACCGTAAGGGGCACTGATGTATCAGTAGTTCATGATCTTATGATTCACGATCTTGATATGGTTTTTCATCTTGTGAAATCAGATTTGAAAAAAATAGATGCAAGCGGAGTGAGTGTAATTTCAGACTCTGTAGACATTGCAAATGCAAGGCTCGAATTTTTAAACGGTTGTGTGGCTAATCTAACTGCCAGCAGGATATCGCTTAAAAAAATGAGGAAAATGAGACTATTTATGAAAGACACGTATGTTTCAGTAGATTTCCTTGAAGGCAGATCGAAAATTTTCAGGCTATGCGAAACAGATGAAGAAATCACAGAACCGTATATTAAACTATCGGACAAAAAGAAAATAGTAATAACTCAACCTGAATACGTTAACACCAATCCTATTAAAAGCGAAATCAAAGAATTCTTTGAATGCATTATTGAAAATCGTCCTGTGAGGGTTACCCTTGATGAAGCAGCCCGCACAGTTAAAGTTGCTGAAGAAATAATTAAAATAATTTCCGAAAAATGAAAGGTGTTGATTTTATAAATACCCACAAACTCATAAATGCTATTGCCGAAAGTGCCAGACAGAAATCAGTGGAAGCATATATTGTAGGAGGTTTCGTAAGGGACTTATTATTAGGTAAAACCAGCCAGGATATAGATATTTCAGTAATTGGTGATGCTGTTTCTTTTGCAGAGGAGTTCTGTAAAAAATATAGTTTCAAACTCTCAGCAGTATATAAAAAATTCGGTACTGCTTTTCTTGAAACAGATGGATTAAAAATAGAATTCGCTATGAGCCGAAAAGAAAGCTACAGAAGGGATTCGAGAAAACCAGATGTAGTTCCGGGAACTTTATATGAAGATCTTCAGAGAAGAGACTTTACCGTTAATACTCTTGCAGTATCTCTAAATAATGATAGCAATGAGATCATTGATCTTTTCGGCGGACTTGAAGATCTTAAACAAGGTATCCTGAGAACACCCACAGATCCTGGAAAAACCTTTGATGATGATCCTCTGAGAATGATGAGAGCATGTAGATTTGCTGCTCAACTCGGCTTCAAAATCGAAGCCGGAACGCTTGAGGCTATAAGGAAAATGCGTGAAAGACTCATTGTGAAAAACGATAGTTCTAATGTAGTATCACAGGAAAGAATCACTGATGAGTTCATTAAGATTCTTTCATCACCTTTTCCGTCAACCGGACTTAAGTTAATGTTTGAAACCGGCATAATGGAGATTGTTTTCCCGGAAATACATAGACTTGAAGGGGTTGAACAGAGAAAAGAACATCACCATAAAGATGTTTTTTATCACACAATGCAGGTTATTGACAATATTGTTCCTAAAACTGAAAATCTCTGGCTGCGTTTCGCTGCCCTCGTTCACGACATTGCAAAACCGGCAACCAAGAAATTCGTTGAGGGTACAGGATGGACCTTTCACGGACATGAAGAGCTCGGAGCAAAATGGATGAAGAAAATATTTACACGCATGAAACTTCCTTTGGATAAGCTTAGTTATGTTGAGAAACTCGTAAGGTTACACTTAAGGCCCATTGCACTTGCCGAAGAAAACGTTACTGATTCAGCTATACGAAGGCTTATTTTTGAAGCCGGGGATACGCTTGAAGATTTGCTCATTCTTTGCAGGGCAGATATAACTTCCAAGGATCCGAAGAAAGTAGAGAAATACCTTAGTAACTTTGACAAAGTTGAAAAGAGAATAGCAGAAGTTGAAGAAAGAGACAGGATAAGAAACTTTCAGTCACCTGTCCGAGGCGATGAAATAATGAGAATCTGCGGACTTGAACCCGGTAGAAAAGTAGGGATTCTGAAAAAGAAAATAGAGGAAGCTATATTGGAAGGAGAAATACCAAACGACCATAAGGCTGCACTCGAATATCTTTATAAAATCAAGGATTCAGTTCTGTCTTCAGAAGTTTAGGCTCTTGGATGGAACTGTTTATGGATTTCTTTCAGATAAGTAATGTCAACGTGTGTATATATCTGGGTAGTGCTGATATCAGAATGTCCTAACATCTCCTGTATGGATCTCAAATCAGCACCTCCTTCAAGAAGATGTGTTGCAAATGAATGACGGAATATGTGAGGATAGACTCTCTTTTCAATCCCTGCCTGAAATGTATGTTTCTGTATTATATCCCATACAGCCATACGCGAAAGTTTCCTCCCTCTGAAATTGAGAAACAAAATTTCCTCTGAATAAGCTTTGGCAAGTAAAACTCTCGAACGCATAAGATATATTCTAATCCATTCCAGAGACGACCTTGATATCGGTACTATCCGTTCCTTTGAACCTTTTCCGAATACTCTGATTATTTCATCATCAAATAAAACATCTGAGGTTTTTACTGAAATTAACTCACTTACTCTTAAACCGCATGCATACAGGGTCTCAAGCACAGCTTTATCCCTGAGACCAAGTGTTGTTTTTACATCAGGCATAGACAGGATTTTATCAACTTCTTCCACACTTAACACCTCAGGTAACTTCCTTTCAGACTTCGGAGAATCGAAAAAATCCATAGGATTTACCTTCATATCCGGTTTTTGGGCTTTATAATATTTGTAAAACTGTCTTAAAGCAGAAATTAACCTGGCACGGGTAGAAGTTTTAAATGTTTTTTGAGAATTCAGAAAGTCTGATATTATGATCTCGTCTGCCTGAACAAATGAATCAATCTTCCTCGCATCAAGGAACTCAGAGAACTTATTCAAATCAGCCTCATATGAATTAACCGTATTTGGTGAAAGTGATTTCTCAAGGTTAATAAAAACAAGAAAATCATTAATTTCCCTCTTCTTTCTTGAAGTTTCTGATGGTTTACTTTTCATCCGTTTCATCATCAGGATATTTTATCCTGTGGTGATGAATACCCACAAGAGTTCTTAAAAAACTCTGTTTGATTTTTATAAGGTCTTTAAGTGTAAGGTCACATTCATCAAGCTCACCGTCAAGAAATCTCGCCTTTATGATTTCTGTAATCTGAGTTTCCAATTTAGCCGGAGTAGGGTCCTCTATTGTGCGGGTTGCAGCCTCAACTGCATCTGCAAGCATAACAATTCCTGTTTCTTTCGTTTGAGGTTTAGGACCGGGATAACGGTAAATATACTCATGTGTTGTATCAATTTCGCCTTCATCAGTCCTTGCTTTATCATAAAAATATGAAACAAGATTCGTCCCGTGATGCATAGGTATAAAATCTATAATTTCCTTCGGAAGTCGGTATTTCTCAGCCAGTTTAATACCGTTTTTTACATGAGCTATTATCATCTTAGCACTTAAGGAAGGTGAAAGTTCCTGATGTTTATTTGTGTCCATTTGGTTCTCAACAAAATACGAAGGATTGTATATTTTACCTATATCATGGTAATAACAACCCACACGCGCTAATATCTGATTTGCTCCTATTTCCTTTGCAGCCTGCTCTGATAAAGTACCCATTATGATAGAATGGTGAAAAGTTCCCGGAGCCTTTGATGAAAGTTCCCGTAACAGGGGATGATTAAAATCACTTAGTTCAAGGAAAACAAGATCTGTAGCTATACGAAAAGCCCTCTCATAAAATATCAAGAGACCATATGCAAGTATGGGTGATAATATTGAATTTGCTGTAGCTATGTATAATTGAGATCTTATTACAGAAATATCATCATATCTTTCAAAACCCATAGCTATGATCGTTATCATATAGCCGGCAAAAACATATATTATTGAACGGAATATCTGAGATCTGTTTTTTATGTCTCTGACAGAATAAATCACAAGTAGCGATGCTGTAAAATTCGGAATCAATATATCATAATCACCGCCCCTTACCGCAGATATAAGGATACATATTATAAAAGTAACATAAACGGCAAGTCTTGAATCAAAAATGATTGTTAGCAACATAGCAGCTACAGGGACAAAAATCAGATACTCGACAGGGTAATTAACCTTGAGCTTCATTGTAAAATATGCAAAAAGACACTGCAGGAGTATTATTGAAGAGATTATCAGAATTTTTTTATTGCTCTCAAATATCTCCCTCCTCATTTTATATAAAAATATTCCAATCAGGAAAACCATCACAGACACAAAAAGTAATCTCCCGAACTTCTGCAGATAATAATCTCTGCTTCCCATCTGCTCCGACCTGATTTTATTATATGACTGCAGTTTCAGGCGGGTTACCTCATTAATAGGCTCATGTTTGCTGATAATTCTTTCGTTTTCCCTTACTATTCCGAAAGTCCTGGGAACAGATTCAGTTACTGATGCAAGTATCCGTGCTGTTTCTTCTTCGTTGTAAATGAAGTCGGGATAAAGGTAACGTTTACATATTTTAGAAGCTGCAGCTGATATATCGGGGCTTTTAAAAAAACTACCTGTCTGATTGTCAATTAATGAGTGGAGTTCATTTATGTCTCTTACTTCCGAAGTATCCAACGTTTCCTCTGTTTTGTTAATAAAATAGGAAATTTTAGAGGAATTTAAAGTAGTCTTGGATATGTTGATTATTTTCTTTTCATAAGACTGATTGAGTATCTGCATAATTTTTTTTCTGAATGCATCAGCCTCGGTTCCTGATGACAGAACGGATATAAGAGAATTCCATTCTGCCTCAGTGAATGAAACCTGAAGTTCAGATTTCATTTTATCAAAAGTAATACTGCTCGTGGTTCTTTTTTCCTCAGGAAGTGATGCTTCACGTGACATCTGTTGATTATACTCATAAACTTTCATCAGCGTCAGAAAAAAAGCATTCAGGGAATCAAGCCAGTTTAATTTACCGTCTTCCTTGATAATATTTCTGTCAAATACCGGATAAACTTTTCTCCTGGCTTCCTCAAGTTCTTTCTGATAAACGGTTTCACTTTTATAAATCGGAAAGCTGAAGGGTGCTATCAGGTCTTCCTTACTCCACACCATACCAACTGAGTAGTCTGTCTCAATAGTCTCATAGGTAGGAAACATAAAGACTATAAGTATTACTGTTGCTGCAGCAATCAGAAATTTTATAAATTTATTTGAAAAACTCTTATTTCTGAGATTCCTTAGCAATTTCAAATTAAAGTTATCTGAAAATTAATAATAAATTACTTGTATAAGGGTGTAGTAATTCAGACATAAACGGAAAATTATTTTAGAAAATTTAAATCGGTGTATTTAAGAAGTGAGCGAATCAGATTTCATAAAATGTGGAATATCTTGTTTTGCCTTCAACGACAAACTGGCTGAGGATTTTAGTAGTGAGTCCGTAAATGGTATCATCCATTTCATCTTCCAGACCTTCAAATTCAGCTTCATCTCTGAGGATATAAACTTCTGTAAAATTATTTCTTCGGTTCTTATCCTCCATCACCATATAATTATGTTTGGTATTTGAAAGCATGTATCTTTCAAGTTCTTTTACAGTTTCAATATATTCATCCCTTTTATCTGGATAAACATCATAATTAATCTGGAATAAAATTCTGCTCATTACAAATGCAATATAAAATTCATATTTTTTAATTAAAAGTATAATTTTTTCGCTATTGACAGATAAAATGAAATTTTTAAAAATTTACCTGGGTTATCTATTAAGTTAGATCGGATAAATTATCAGAAAGAAAAAAATATTTTAAAATAAATAGCTTTTAATTAATTTTGAACAGAAAGGCTGAATTATAAACAGAGCTCAAGAAAATAATACCGAACCTCCATCATCAGAAAGTAGCGGGAAAAATACAACCTACCTTTTATTTCTGTCATTAACAGCTCTTGGAGTTGTTTATGGTGACATTGGTACGAGCCCTTTATATGCCTTAAGAGAATGTTTCTCAGGTCACTTCAATGTTAAGGCAGTTCATGATAACGTATTAGGTGTTTTATCTTTGATATTCTGGTCACTGGTTATGCTTATCTCTGTATGGTATCTTTTAGTTATAATGAGAGCTGATAATGAAGGAGAAGGCGGTATTCTCGCATTAGCGGAATTAGTAAGACCTCATTCAAAAGGTACCCTTTATAAATTTATAACTGTAATTGGTCTTTTCGGAGCAGCATTATTATACGGCGATGGCATAATTACCCCTGCAATATCTGTTTTAAGTGCAATGGAAGGGCTGAAAGTTGCAACTCCGATGTTTGAACCATATATAATTCCGCTTACACTGGTAATTCTGTTTTTACTTTTTTACTTTCAGAAAAGAGGTACAGGGAAAGTAGGTTCTGTCTTTGGGCCGGTAACATTAACCTGGTTTATTACCATCGGTACACTTGGAACAATTTCAATAATCAAAACTCCTGAAGTACTTTCAGCAGTAAATCCGGTTTATGCGATAAATTTTTTTAATGAAAACGGATTTCAGGGCTTTCTGATCCTCGGAGCTGTATTTCTGGTGGTAACAGGGGGAGAAGCTTTATATGCAGACATGGGACACTTTGGCCCTAAACCGATAAGACTTGCATGGTACACGATAGTTCTCCCTTCGCTATTGCTCAATTACTTCGGACAGGGAGCCCTTATACTCAGAGAACCAGATGCAATATCCAATCCGTTTTATAACCTTGCACCTGAATGGGGCCTTTATCCTATGGTTTTACTTGCAACTATGGCAACGGTTATAGCTTCACAGGCGGTAATTTCAGGAGCTTTCTCTCTCACTCAGCAGGCTGTTCAGCTTGGATTTCTACCCAGAGTAAGAATTATACACACATCCAGTGATGAAAGAGGCCAGATTTATATACCAAAGTTAAACTGGATACTCTTTATAGCAACTGCTTTACTTGTCATACAGTTTAAAACTTCGAGTAACCTCGCAGCTGCTTACGGAATAGCGGTTACCGCAACTATGGTAATTACATCTCTGTTGATTTTCTTTGCCATGTTATGGAAATGGGGATGGTCATTGATATTAGCTGTATTGGTTACTTTAATCTTTATTTCATTTGATATTGCCTTTTTCGCAGCAAATATTTTAAAATTTTTCCAGGGAGGATGGGTACCTGTATTACTTGCCATAGCAATTTTTGTTATAATGACAACGTGGAGCTGGGGCAGAAAAAAACTCTTATTAAAAATACAACAGGAAACACAACCGATTGAGAACTTCATTGAAGAAGTAATGAGTATAAGGGCGATAACAACGCCCGGAACAGCTATATATATGTCAAGCAATCCCAGAGGCACTCCCCCGGCCCTGGTGAAAAACCTTAAACATAACAGAATACTTCATAAACAAATCATAGTATTAAGCATAGTTTTCAGAAAAATACCACGTGTTAATACAGAAGAAACTATAGAAATAGACAATCCTACTGAAGGATTCTACAGAGTTACAGCTTACTACGGATTTATGGATAATGCAAACATAATGCAGGTAATTGACATACTTAACAGACGAGGCATTAAAATCAAACTAGAAAATACCACTTTCTTTCTGGGGAGAGAACAGCTTGTTGTAAAAGACCGTTCACCGTTCAGAAGGTTCAGAAAACGCCTCTTCAGGCTTCTTTCAAGAAATTCCGAAACCGTAACAGAATTTTTCAATATACCATCTGACAGGGTATTTGAGGTAGGTTCACAGGTAGAACTTTAAAATCCGGCTTCTCTTATCTCTTTTTCATTCATACCGAAGTAATGAGCTATTTCATGAACTATAACTTCTAGAATTTTCATGCGTAGTTCGCTTTCATTATTACATAGTGCCTCAATGTTTCTCTGAAATAATATAATTCTGTCCGGCGTTACTCCGTAATACCAGCTGTTTCTGTGCGTATAGGGAACTCCGGAATAAAGTCCTAGCAGAGAATACCTTTCTTTAAGATTAAGCCTTTCAAGGTCACTATCAGAAGGATAGTCCTCTACTATGAAAACAAGATTTGCAATTTTACTTTTGAATAAATCTGGTATTAACTCCAAGGCATCTTCAACCAATTTATGAAATACATCTCTAGAAACTCTATACATTGGTAATAAAAGGTTGTTTTATTTTAACTATCCGGAATTTTTCGCTGTATTTGTATTTCTTTGTCCAGTTTGACAGATTTTTTTTTACCCACAATGACAATGAATCAAGGTCATAATATTGAGAACGGTGAAATGAAATAAACTTTATTTTCTTATCTATAAATGAGGTAATGTTTTCAAAATAATTTGGTCTGTCACATCCGTAAAAATAAAAAAAGTCAACTGAATGGGTTTTCCCCGGATACATATATCTGTTACGCGCTGCAAAAACTGCATCAAAAACAACCTCTGATATTACTCTGTGATCTCTGTGATGAAGATTAACGCTCTCAAATATTTTATTTGAAGGATCAAATGAAAATATTATAGATGGCTTAACATCTCTGATGATTTTTACAAACCTCTCCCTTAACTGATCTGTATATTTCAGAAAGCCATCTTTATATCCGAGAAAAAAAACCTTTTTAATGCCTGCATACCTTGCAGCAGCCATTTGTTCCTTTTTTCTAACTGCAATTCTCTCTTTTCTGTTATTGCTTGGAATTTTAAATCCATTCTCACCGTTGGTAGCAACAACTAAAAAAACTTCATATCCCTTACCGGTCATTTTAAGCAGAGTTCCCCCAGAAGAAAACTCTATATCATCAGGATGTGCTGAAACTGCAAGTATTCTCCTGTTGTTATTCTCCATTCAGTTCGTATCTGTCTAATCTGAAACTTTCACCTAAATATAATTTTCTGACTTTTTCATCTGAAGCCAGTTCCTCAGACGTTCCCTGACGGAATATTCTTCCTTCAATTATAATATATCCCCTGTCAACTATAGAAAGTGTTTCGTGCACATTATGATCTGTTATAAGTACTCCTATTCCTCTTTGTTTGAGATTCGCTACTATTTTCATAATTTCCTCAACTGCAATTGGATCTATACCTGCAAAAGGTTCGTCAAGAAGGATAAATTTAGGATCAGTAGCTATGGCTCTTGCAATTTCTGTCCTCCTTCTTTCACCACCGGACAATGTATAACCCTTATTTGACGCTATGTGTTCAATACCAAATTCCTTCAGTAATTTACTAGTTTTTTCTTCTCTTTCGTAAGAGTCAAGTTTCATAAATTCAAGAACTGAATATATATTATCATATACACTCATCTTGCGAAATATTGAGGCTTCCTGCGGAAGATAGCCGATACCTCTTCTTGCCCTCTGATACATAGGCATCTTGGAAATATCTTCATCATCAATGAAAACACTTCCTTCATCCGGCTTTATCATGCCTGTTATCATATAGAACGTTGTTGTTTTCCCTGCTCCGTTTGGTCCCAAAAGTCCGGCTATCTCTCCCTGTCTGATCTTTAGAGACACACCATTAACTACTGGCCTTTTTCCATATTCTTTTACAAGATTTTCAGCTCTTAAAACCGATTTCATTGAACCTTCAATTCAGATTTAATTATCTCGGTAAGTCTTTTCAGAATCACACCACTTTTACCTGTAATAAATTCATCCAGATCTTCGGTGATGACTGTCTGTCTTATGTTTATTTCGGCAACGTAGGCACCTGACTCTTTGGCTATTAAAGGAAGAGTTGCAGCCGGATATACTTCTGCCGAAGTTCCTATTGATAAAAACACATCTGAATTCATTGCACATTGTTCTGCTTTCATAAGCGTTTCATACGGCAGCATTTCACCAAACCACACTACATCCGGTCTCACCAATCCACCGCATGAACACTTAAGTGCCTGCTTTTCTTCAGGGGAAACATCATTATAATACTTCCTGCAACTTATACAGTAATTTCTTTCTATGTTACCGTGAAGTTCATAAATATTCTTACTGCCAGCCCTTCTGTGTAAATTATCAATATTCTGAGTTATTAGGTTAAAATCAGGAAACAGACTTTCCATTTCAGCTAATGCATAATGGCCGTCATTAGGCTGAACATTTCTCATTATTTCACGTCTGTGCTGATACCACTGCCAGACAAAATCCGGATCAGAAATAAATGCATCAAAGTTTGCAAGTTGTTCAGGTCTGAACTTCTCCCAGATCCCACCAGGGTCGCGGAATGTAGGAACTCCACTTTCGGCGGAAACACCGGCACCAGTTAATACAGAAACAGACTTCGCATCAAGTAATTTTGAAATAAGTTTATCTGAAAATAACTTAGGGCCTGACACGTCTTATTATGGTTAACATTTCCCTTACTGCACTATCAAGACCTGTAAATATGGCATGGGATATTATTGAATGACCTATGCTTAGCTCATCAATATCTTCCATATTGGCTATTGGCAAAACATTCAAATAATTAAGCCCGTGACCTGCATTTACTCCTAATCCTAATTCTTTTGCTATTTTGGCAGTTTGTCTTATTTTCTCAAGCTCAATCACTCTGTCTTTGTATTCACGAATGTTGCTGTATTTACCGGTGTGGATCTCTATCATATCTGCACCTACTTCAAGAGACTTATCAACAAATCTTGGTTCAGGTTCTATAAAAATACTAACCTTTATGCTATTCTCCTTAAGCCTGTCAATTTCCTCAGCTAATTTTTCTTCAACTGATGAAATATCAAGGCCACCTTCTGTTGTCAATTCCTCTCTTTTTTCCGGAACTATGGTTACCATATCCGGTTTCAGCTCGCAGGCAATTTTTACCATTTCATCAGTAAGAGCCATTTCAAGATCCAACTTGGTTTTCACAACTTCTTTAAGTAAATATACATCCCTGTCCTTTATATGCCTTCTGTCTTCTCTTAGATGACAGACGATTCCGTCTGCACCGGCCAGTTCACATATTGTAGCTGCAATAACTGGATCAGGTTCGATACCACCTCTGGCTTCCCTTATTGTAGCTACATGATCAATATTAATACAAAGTCTCATAAATTATAATTAATATTATTGAAACAATTTTATAAATGAATCCAAACCAATTCCATAGGAAGAACTTCTGTATCTTAAAACAGAAACAACATCTATGAAAACCATAACAGCCCAGTGAACAAGAAAGCAGTAAATAAAGGAATTCGCTCTCCAAGCCTGTATCC
>JAOADS010000028.1 GCA_026417195.1 Ignavibacteria bacterium
GTCCAGATTTGCATTGTCTGGCCAACTGTTTAAAGGAGCAAACCTCTGAAGACCCTTGCTTCCTCCTCCTCTTCCGTCACCAACTCTGTAGGTGCCTGCACTGTGCCAAGCCATTCTGATAAACAAAGGACCATAATGTCCGAAATCAGCAGGCCACCAATTCTGGGACGAAGTCATTAGTTCTTTTAGGTCATTTTTCAATGATTCATAGTCAAGGCTTTTAAAAGACTCTCTGTAATTAAAATTGCTGTCCATAGGATCGGAAAGCTCTGAATTCTGCCTTAACATGCCTAGATCAATCTGGTTAGGCCACCAGTCTTTGTTTTTAGTCCCGCCCCATTTTGAACCGTTGGATGAAGTTATCCCAGTAAAAGGGCATTTACCGTTTTTTGCACTATCTCCCATAGTTATTTTTATTTTGTTTTATTTAATGAATATTCAAAGATAATTCATCACCATTAATAAATCAAACTGATAATCTCTATAAAATTATAGATAAAAACTATATTAGTTACAGGGAGAAAATATAAATATGTTGTTTATTTAAAATCCCATGAATAATTTTACCAGAAATGACAATACAACAATTAGAATATATCGTAGCTGTTGATAAATATCGTCATTTTGTAACTGCAGCTGAAAAATGTTTTGTTACACAGGCTACTTTAAGCATGATGATAAAAAAACTCGAAGATGAACTTAATGTAAAAATTTTTGACAGGACCAAACATCCTGTAATCACTACTCAGTCCGGGAAAAAAATAATTGAGCAGGCAAGGATAATTCTGAAAGAATGTTCAAGAATGAAAGAACTAGTTAATGAGGAAAATTCAAAGATAGAAGGTGAAATAAGAATCGGAATAATTCCCACACTCTCACCATACCTGCTTCCGCTATTCCTAAAAAGATTCACTAACAAATATCCAGATCTCAGACTACACATAAGCGAACTGACAACTAATGATATAATAGAAAAACTAAAGACAGGAAAACTAGATTCAGGAATAATAGCATTACCTTCAGATGAAGAAGATATAGTGGAAAACTCGCTATTTACTGAAGAATTTGTTATATATTCGCCATTTAAAAATTATTCCCAAAAATATCTTCATACCTCTGAAATTGACCTGAACAGATTATGGCTTATGGATGAAGGTCACTGTATGAGAAATCAGGTCATCAAACTATGCAGACTTAAAAATCACAGCAAGTATAACCGCAAACTTGATTTAGCGACCTCAAGTATTGAAACTTTGGTCAGAATTGTAAATACAAATGAAGGCTTGACGGTCTTACCCTATCTCGCAATAAAATATCTCCCTAAGAGCTACCTCCAGCACATATATCATTTCAAACCTCCTGTACCGGCACGCAGAATCGGACTTGTTAGTTTCAGATACTTTACAAAGGGTAACATTCTCAAAGCTCTAAAAGAGGAAATAATAAATTCTTTACCTGACAAAATATTTTCCAAAGTCACAAAAAAAATAATAAAAGTCAGAATGAGTGAACTTAAAACTTGATCGGGAAAAATAAAAATATTTATAAAATTAAAATTCGCTACACAGATAAGATCTATGAAAATATCTGTAATAATCTCTATATGTATGGAATAAATTCAATTTTAGAAGATGATAACGAGATTACTGTTTTCCTTAACTCAAAAAAGGAAGCTGATAAGCTGAGGGAAATCTTAATCAGAAATACGAATCTTAATTCAGAAGATATAAGAACAGAGAAATTCGCAGACAGGAACTGGAACGACGAATGGAAAAAATCACTTGAACCAATACGTATAAATAATAAATTTATTATCTATCCGTCATGGAAAGCCGAAGAAATCAAGGATGAAAAGCTGATAAAGATCCAGATTGATCCGAAAATGTCTTTCGGAACCGGTCACAATGAAACCACACAGCTGATAATTGAATTAATGAGTAAACATATCTCACCGGCTGACAAAAAAATGATTGACTTCGGTTGCGGCACGGCTATTCTTTCAATTGCAGCTGAGAAATTGGGACTAAAAAAAATTACTGCAATAGATATTGACACTGATGCTGTAATCAACGCTCAGGAAAATATCAAAGTCAACGATTGTTCAGGGATAAAAATACTACAATGTTCGATATCCGACATAAAGGAGAATGACTTCCACATAATCGCAGCTAACCTTACATCATCTGTAATACTGGATAACCTTACAGAAGTAAAACTCAGACTTAAAAAAGGCGGAAAACTGTTTTTAAGTGGAATATTAAAAGAGGAAAAAGATGAAATCCTGAATCATCTTAAACTTAATCACTTTAAAATTCTTGAAATAAATGATAAAGGAGAATGGACAGCGATTTACTGCGTAAAACAATAATTGACATAGGAACAAATACAATACTCATGCTGATTGCCGATTATGACTACCGTTCAGGCAAAGTTATAACGGTATCAGATATACAACGCATTCCGAGATTAGGCAAAGGTGTAGATACAAACAAGAAAATATTAACTGAGTCCTTCTGGAAAGCATCTGAAATCCTCTCTGAATATAAAAAAATCAGTAATGAACATAACAGTAAAGAAATAATAGCTGTGGGGACAAGTTTCCTCAGAGATTCATCAAACAAGGACGAATTCATAAAATCTATATCAGACATGACAGGTATAAATATTTCCATACTGTCCGGAAAAGATGAAGCGAAATGGACCTTTATCGGAGGAATTTATGATAAACTCAGAACAGGTAAGTTTACAACCATAGACATCGGAGGAGGAAGCACAGAAATTACTTCAGCTGAACTTCCCACAGACCACTTAAATGACCTTATTAAGATCAACCCAGCTGGTATAAGTTTAGACATAGGTTCGGTGAGAATAAAGGAAAGGTTTCTGGGAAAGCATCCTCCGAATTTTGATGATATCATAAAAGCTGAAAACTTTATAAACCATGAACTAGAAAAAATGTCTCTGAACCTTTCAGATTCCTTTTTAATAGGAGTTGCCGGCACAATAACAACACTCGGAGCATATAAACTAAAGCTCAACTCATTCTCACCGGAAAAAGTTGACGGGATAAGTATCAATATTGATGAAACTGAAGAATTTCTGAAGGAATTTGCTACCAGTACCATAGAGGAAATCTACACCAGAGGTAAATATATGCACGGCAGAGCAGACATAATAACATCCGGTGTTCTGATTCTAAAATGCTTCATGGAAAAGTTTGGATTCAGGGAAATAACTATCAGCACGAAAGGTTTAAGATACGGAATTTTTATAAGGGAAATTTCAAAATTGCTTAATTAATCAAAGCTACAGAATCTCAGGTTAATTATTCCAAGTCCGTCAACATACATACCTTTTACGTTCTTTTGTCTAAGATAAATATACTGATTGTAGTAAACAATCATCCACGGCGAATCTTCAAAAATATATTTATCTATTTCTCTGTAAACTTTCATTCTCTCTTCAAAACCCGTGAGCTTAAGTCCCAGTTCATAGAGTGAATCCACTGCGGGATTTTTATAATGTGAAGTATTTGGACCTATAGGTGTTGCGTTTTTACTGTAAAACAGTGCATAGTAATTCTCCGGATCATAATAATCAGCACCCCAGTTAGCCCTCCAGAAAGGTAACTTACCTTCATTCTGCGCAGAGCGGTGAGCTGCACCCACCATCTCCTCTATCTCTAAGTTTATACCTATTTCCTTAAACTGTGACTGAAGAGCTTCACATAACTCTCTCTGAGATTCATCATTGTGATAAATTATCTTAAGCTTCAGCCCTCTGCCATCCGGATAGCCTGCTTCACTTAACAGTTGTTTAGCTTTCTCCGGATCATAATCATAACCTTTCACATCTTCTGAAAAGCCCGGCATTCCCTTTGGCAAAGGTCCGTGAATACCCGGACTTCCCTTTCCCCTTAAAACATAGTTGACTATCTTCTCACGGTCTATAGCGTAGTTTAGGGCTTTCCTTAATTTAGTGTTCTGCGATAAAGGATTATTTTTACCTCCTTCCATTTCCGGATTTAACATGGCACATAAATAAACTGTGTTGAGATATGGTTGTTTTATAAGATCAAAATTATATTCCTGTTTTAGAACACCTTTTTCATCTGTTATTTGACTATAAACATCAATTGAAGGCTTCATAAAATCAAGTTTTCCTGAAGTGAAATCAAGAAATTCTGTTTCACTACTCCTTATGAAATAAACTTTGAATCCATCTATATACGGAAGTTGTCTGCCGTCTGAGTCTTTTTTATGATACTTATCATTTCTGACGCATATCAGTTCCTTATCCATCTCCCATTTTTTGAATCTAAACGGACCTGTTCCCACAATATGGAAACCAAAGTTTTCCTTGTAATGCTCTACAGCTTCTTTAGGATAAACATAGCCATAAGGCATGGTAAGAATGCTTAGAAACGGAGCAAATGGTTGTTTAAGTTTAATCTGAAAAACAGAATCGTTAACAGCTATAAAACCTTTAACCTCCTTTACATTATCAGGATCAGAAGCGAATTCTTCAGCACCAACTACTTTATCTCTGTAAACCCAAAGCCCTCTGGTTTTTGAACGCGGATCACATACCCTTTCGTAACAATACTTAAAATCGTAAGCAGTTACCCTTCTCCCTTTTCCGCCGGGAAAACATTCATTATCATGAAAAAAAACATCATTCTTCAGATTAAAAGTGTAAAGAGTTCCATCTTCGGAAATTGAGTAACTTTTTGCAATCAATGGAACAAGTCTTGCATCCTTATCATATTCAACCAGTCCCTCACACACATTTATAAGCACATGCAGAGCTGGATAGTTATTAGCAGTTACAGGATCAAGACTTTCTATACCATTTGGTTCATTGTATCTGAAAAACCTTTCTGAACCTTCTTTTTTAGTACAACTCTGACATAATAACAAAATAAAAAGAAAAACAAATAAGCTGCGTGTCATAAAAACTGATTTATAAAGTTTATGGTGAGGAATTATAATAAGTGCCCTGGGAAGGACTCGAACCCTCGACCAATTGATTAAGAGTCAACTGCTCTACCAACTGAGCTACCAGGGCTGAATATTACTGCAAATATAATTTTACGGTTATTTGCTATCAATGATGAAAACAACTCAACTGAATGTCTTAGACAAGCAGAGATTCCGGGAATTACTACTAATATTAATATTGACAATTTTAAAGTGAAACTTTAAATTTGTCAAAATGCCATACATCAAGAGAAAAATAGAAAATCAGATACTCAGAGCCTCAAAAAATTTTCCGGCAGTTATATTAACAGGTGCAAGAAGAACAGGCAAAACAACCATCCTTAAAAATTTATTCCCTGAAGCGTCTTACATATTATTAGAAGATCCAGACATAATCAGCCGTTTCAGAACTGATCCTAATGGTTTTCTGGATGAATTAAAATTACCTGTCATACTTGATGAAGTCCAAAATACACCTGATATATTTAACTATGTAAGGAGCAGAATTGACAAAAAACCTTCACAGAAAGGGAAATGGCTTATAACCGGTTCTCAGGCTATTCATTTAATGAGAGGAGTAACTGAATCAATGACAGGAAGAGCTGCTATTTTTAACCTAATGCCTATGTCAACGGAAGAGTCAAGTAAAGTCTCTTTAATTAAAGGTGGATTCCCGGAAGTTATTATCAAGCCTTCTGTTTCATTCATTTGGTTCAGTTCCTACATTCAAACCTATCTCGAACGTGACGTAAGACAAATCAGTAACATACGTGATTTGCCAACTTTCAGGAGATTTTTCTCCCTGCTTGCATCACATACCGGCAACATGCTTAACCGTTCAGCTCTTGCAGCTTCAGTTGGCGTTTCCGTACCTGTCATATCTCAATGGCTGAATATACTGGAACTTACTGAACAGATTATACTGCTACCTCAATATTTTGAAAATTTCGGGAAAAGAATAATCAAGTCGCCAAAAATCTTTTTCTCTGATACTGGACTTTTATGTAATTTACTTGGAATAAATTCAGCCGCTGAACTTGAACGTTCACCTTTTCTCGGAGCTATATTTGAGAACTTTGTCTTAAATGAGATCATAAAATATCAGATAAACAGAGGGAAAAGACGTGATGTTTATTATTTCCGCAGCAGAGAAGGGCTTGAGGTTGATATAATTCTGCCGCTGGGGAACAGAAAGCTGCTTTTGATCGAAGTGAAAGCAACTAAAACAGTTTTTCCATCTCATGCAAATTCTCTCATCAGATTAAGTAAAGCAATTAAAAATCATAAAGTATTTTCCGTTGTAGTTCACAGACCTTCTGATAAAATCAAAAACATCAGTGCATTACAGCCCGGAGTAAAAGCACTAAGTGTGTCTGATATCCTGGATTTTATGAAAACGATCGCTTATAAGTAAAACTTCTTTTCCTTTACTGATTTAGATACTATATTTGTTTTAATCATAACTTAGTCTTAATTTCGTATAATGATTCACCGAAGTTTAAAATCTAGAGGAACTTCACTAAATCCTAAAAACAGGTTTGAGCCTTTATTTATTGACTATGAAGACCTAGCTGATGAATACTTTGAAGAACCACCAGACCGTAAACTTAAAACAAACTTTTTCAGAGATAATTCAAGAACGATTCTTTCAGAAAACAACAGCCCGGATCTCGGTTTCCGTTACAGTATAAATCCATACAGAGGCTGTGAACATGGATGCATTTACTGTTATGCCAGACCTTCTCATGAATATCTTGGATTTTCATCAGGGCTGGAATTTGAAACCAAAATCATGGTAAAACCTGATGCAGCTGAGCTACTTGAGAAACATTTTATGAAAAAATCCTGGAAGCCTGAGTTCATTATGTTTTCAGGAAATACAGATTGTTATCAGCCTGTAGAAAGGAAACTTCAGCTTACAAGAAAATGCCTTGAAGTATTTCTGAAATTCAGAAATCCTGTAGGTTTGATAACTAAAAACGCCTTGATACAAAGAGACATTGATCTGATCAAAAAACTCGCTGAATTAAATCTCGTTTCAGTGGTAATTTCAATAACAACTCTCAACCGTGAACTCTCAAGGAAACTTGAGCCAAGGACTTCCGTACCGAAAAAAAGGCTGGAGACAATTTATAAGCTATCATCTGAAGGAATTCCTACAGGTGTGAATGTAGCACCGATTATACCCGGTCTCAATGATGAAGAAATCCCTCAGATACTTAAAGCTGCATCTGAAAACGGAGCGAAGTTCGCAGGTCACATTATTCTTCGTTTACCATATTCTGTGAAAGAGCTTTTTATTGAATGGCTGGAAAGAAACTTCCCTGAAAGGGCAAAGAAGATAATAAACAGAATACATGAAGTGAGAGGAAAAGACAAGTTATCAGATAACAGATTCGGGACAAGAATGAGCGGAGAAGGTATATATGCTGAAGCCATACATCAGCTCTTCAGAAAATCATGTATTAAATACGGGCTTAACAGAGAAACAATAAAGCTCAGGACTGACCTCTTTACACGTAAGACAGAACCATTACAAACCGAACTTTTCTGACTGAATTATTTCCAAAATAAAAGATAAATTTGAAGTATGGATGAAGATAGATTAAAGGATATAATAAACGAAAGAAAAAAGCAGATCTCAGAAGAAATAAAGATCTCCCTTTCAGAAAGTCTTGAAGCGTCACAAAAATCCGGTGAAACAGGCCACAAATTAACTGACTTTGATATACATCTTTTCTCAAAAGGGACCTACTACAAAATATTCGAAAAGTTCGGAGCCCAGATCACAAGTGAAAACTGTAAAGAAGGAGTTAGATTCACAGTCTGGGCGCCTAATGCTGAATCAGTGTGTGTTATAGGCGAATTTAATGGTTGGAGAGAAGAAATTAATCACCTGGAGAAAATATCTGATCATGGAATATGGAGTGGTTTTATTGAAGGATTAAAGGAAGGCGATACATATAAATACTCATTTAAAACTCATGGCACATATTTAAGGAAAATAGATCCCTTTGCTTTCAGATCAGAAGTAAGACCTAAGGATGCAAGTATAATTTACAACATCAACTCATATGAATGGAAAGATATGGATTGGATGGAAAAAAGAAAAAATTTCAGATATAAGGAATCGCCAATAAGTATTTATGAATTGCATCTGGGTTCATGGAAAAAAGATTACTCAAAAAATGAATGGGGATTTATGTCTTACGGAGAACTGGCACATAAGATAGTTGATTACGTGAAAAGTATGGGCTATACCCATATTGAACTCCTGCCCGTTATGGAACATCCACTGGATGTATCATGGGGATATCAGGTAACACATTACTACGCACCAACAACCAGATACGGTGAACCACGTGACTTTATGTATTTCATTGATTATTGTCACAGAAACGGTATCGGAGTCATACTTGACTGGGTGCCGGCTCATTTCCCTGCTGATGATCACGGACTTGCGTTTTTCGATGGCAAACAGATTTATGCTTATGAAAACTGGAAGAAAGGTTTCCACAAAGACTGGAACACATATGTATTTGACTATTCAAGACCACAGGTACAAAACTTCTTAATCTCGTCTGCTCTGTTCTGGCTGGAGAAATATCATGCAGACGGTTTAAGAGTAGATGCCGTTGCATCAATGTTATATCTCGATTATTCCAGAAAGCACGGTGAATGGGAACCTAATATTTACGGAGGACGGGAAAACCTCGAAGCAATTGAATTCCTCAAACACTTAAACGATGTCATTCACAAATACCATCCTGACGTCATGATGATAGCTGAGGAGTCAACTGCATATCCTAAAGTATCTCATCCGGTCAGCGAAGGAGGTTTAGGGTTTGACATGAAATGGAATATGGGGTGGATGAATGACATACTACTTTATTTTTCAAAAGACCCTATTCATAGAAAATATCATCAGGGCAAGATAACTTTCTCGCTCTGGTATGCCTTTAGTGAAAATTTCATTTTACCCGTATCACATGATGAAGTTGTCCACGGCAAGAAATCTCTGATTGAAAAAATGCCCGGGGATCAGTGGCAGAAATTTGCAAACCTGAGGTTGTTTCTGGGTTTCATGTTTGCTCATCCAGGTAAGAAACTGAATTTCATGACAACAGATATAGCACAGTTTAATGAATGGAACAGCGAATCTTCTATTGAATGGGAAACACTTGAAACAAATGAATTAAATCGCAAGCTCAATAAATATTTTCTGGATTTAAATCACCTTTACAGAAAAAATAAAGCTTTTCATGAATTAGATTTTACATCTGATGGTTTTATGTGGATAGATTTCTCTGACTCACTCAACAGTGTGCTATCATTTTGCAGGTTCAGCAGAAACAGGAAGCAGATACTCTTATTCACATTTAATATGACTCCGAAGCCGCGATATGACTATCCTGTAGGAGTTCCGGAACATGGCTTCTGGAAAGAAATTTTTAACAGTGATGCTGAGATATACGGAGGAAGTAGTCTTGGAAATCTCGGAGGTAAACACTCCGAAGAAATTCCGCTTAATGACTGGAATTATTCTCTTAAACTTACACTCCCTCCCCTTGCTGTAAACGTTTATGAACTCATAAAGGACTACGAAGAGGACGTCTCGGTTGGCGATGAATTTGATGAACTTTACATTGATGCCGGAGGAGATTAACCCTTATTTTTAATACTCACGTTGATAAACATCTGCATACACGGTCACTTCTATCAGCCTCCAAGGGAAAATCCATGGACAAATGAGATAGAACAGCAGGAAAGCGCTTCACCTTTTCATAACTGGAATGAAAGGATATGGGATGAGTGTTATAAACCAAACAGCGAAGCCGAGATACTGAATGATAAGGGTAGTGTGGTAGCAAAGGTTAATAACTATGAGATGATAAATTTTAACTTCGGACCAGCATTACTAAGCTGGTTAAAACGCAAACATCCAGAAACTTACAGTCTTATTATTGAAGCTGACAAAAAAAGTATAATTGAACACAATGGACATGGAAATGCAATAGCAATGTGTTACAATCATATGATAATGCCCCTTGCAAATTTCAACGATAAGGTAACTCAGATCAGATGGGGTGTTGAAGATTTTATATATCATTTCGGAAGACTTCCTGAAGGGATATGGCTTCCTGAAACAGCCTGCGATCAGGAAACTATAGAAGTTCTTATAAAAGAGAAAATATCATATATAATTCTTGATACATCTCAGGCTGAAGAAGTCAGGGAAATTGGTTCAGAAGACTGGATTAAAGTCGTTGACGGAAAAATCAATCCTAAAAATACCTACAGATGTTACTCAAGACAAGGAAACGGTTACCTTAATATTATTTTTTACGACGGACAAATATCCAGAGCTGTTGCATTTGATGATGTACTTTTAAGTTCCCAGAACCTGCTGATGAAAATATTTACAGCCTTAAATCCTGTATCACAGAAACCTCAGTTAATTTCCGTTGCTACAGACGGTGAAACATTCGGACATCATAAAAAACATGCAGAAAGGACACTTGCATATTTTATGAAGGTACTGGCGCCGGAGAACGGCTTAAAAACAGTAAACTTCGGAGAATATATTTCACAGAATCCTCCGCAATATGAAGTAAAAATAAAACAAGGTGAAGGCACTTCGTGGAGTTGTCCCCACGGCGTAGAAAGATGGAAGGATGACTGCGGATGCGGACATGCTGGAAAATGGAAACAAAGCTGGAGAAAACCTCTCAGGGCATCTCTTAACTGGTTAAGGGATGAACTTATAAAAATCTATAGCAGTTACGGAAACTCTTTATTCAAAGATATATGGGATGCAAGAAATGATTACATAAAGATCATACTTGATGACAGTTCTTCAGTAAAAAAAGAATTCTTCAGAAAACATTCATCTGGAAGGCTCAGTAAAAAAGAAAAAGAACTATGCCTGCGTTTGCTAGAAATGCAGAAATATTCCATGCTAATGTTCACAAGTTGCGGCTGGTTCTTTTCTGAAATATCCGGATTAGAGACAGTTCAGATACTTCAGTATGCATCAAGAGCAATGGAGTTAGCTTCAGACATCTCAGGTGTAGACCTAGAAAATAGGTTTGTAGAAATGCTAAGTCACGCTCCCAGTAACATGCCTGAATTCAAAAACGGTAAAGGAGTTTGGGAAAAACTGGTAAAACCTGTGAAGAGAACTATATAAATGGATTACAGTTTCCTTAATTACAGCAGAATCTCAGATAAATGGAAGAAATTCGGAACGCAAAGGAGAGCTGGAGTAGTTGTTCCGCTTTTCTCAGTTTATTCAGATAAAAGTTGTGGTATAGGAGAAATACCTGATCTTAAACTCATTGCTGACTGGTGCGAAATAACTGGTCTGGAAATTATCCAGTTACTTCCTCTTAATGACATGGGAAGTGATTTTTCACCTTATAACTGTATAACCTCATTTGCATTGGATTTAATTTATCTGAGAATCTCAGATCTTGTAAATGTAAAATCAGATATTCAGAGAATTAATGAATCAATCAAGAAAAAACATCCGAGAAAATTCGGCAGAGTAGATTATACAGTCAAGACGACTAAAACAGAACACCTGAAAAAATTATTTGAACAGAATTTCAATCCAGATGATACGGATTACAATAATTTCATTAAGTCTAACTCTGACTGGCTGAAAGACTATGCTACGTTTAAAATTCTGGGCAATAAACATTCATCTACCTCATGGGAAAAGTGGAAGCTGAAAGAAGAAAATGATTTCGAAACTCTGCATAACAATGAGATAAACTTTATTTACTGGACTCAATGGCAGCTATATCGGCAGATGAAAGAAGTTAAAAATTACATAAATTCAAAAGGAATTATTTTAATGGGTGATATTCCTTTTCTTGTGTCCAGAAACAGTGCAGATGTATGGGCTCATAAAAATTATTTCAGGCTTGATCTTTCAGCCGGAGCTCCGCCTGATATGTATTTCGCAGAAGGACAGAAATGGGGTATGCCTCCTTATAACTGGGATGAAATCGCAAAAGATGGATTTTCTTACCTAAAATCAAAACTAAAGTATGCAGAGAACTTTTACGATGCATACAGAATAGATCACTTCATTGGATTCTTCAGGGTCTGGACATCTCCGATAAATGAATATGGCTCAAAAGGCAGCTTCCTTCCGTATGAGGAACATATTTGGGAACAACACGGAAGATACATTATTGATGTTATGATAAACACAACATCTATGCTCCCTTGTGCTGAAGATCTTGGCACCGTACCTGAATGTTCGTACCGCGTTCTGCAGGAATACGGAATACCTGGAATAGACTTTCAGAGATATCTGAAAAGGGACTTCCGGTTTATAAAGCCACACGAATACAGAATGAACTCAGTAGCTGTGATTTCAACTCACGATTCCAGTTTCTGGGTGAACTGGTGGAAGTATGAAGCCGGAACAATAGACGAAAATCTTTTTGAACTGTTGTGTGAGAAATATTTTCCTGATAAGAAGGAAATTAAATTTCTAAGGAAAATTCTCTTCTTAAAGTCATTATACGGAAGACTTAGATGGAAAGATGAAATAACAACTGAAGAATTAAGAAAAATTTTCAGTTCAACACAGGAATTAGCTGATAAAATTTCATGGTTATTTCTTGAATCATTCAGAGAAAAAGAAAAGTTTCTGGAATATCTTGAGTTCCATGATATGGATGACATAGATGCACTTACAGAAAGAAACTTGATAAAGATTAATCAGTCACATTCCATATTCAGCATACAGCTTATCCAGGAATACCTTTGTCTGGACAAAAGGCTGGCCGGAAAAATTTCCAGATATTCTTACAGAATAAACTCGCCGGGAAAAATTAACAAAATAAACTGGAGAATTACTATTCCGGTCTCACTTGAAAAACTTCTGACTATGGATATAAATGAAAAACTGAGAAATATTCTTCAGTTAACAAACAGGCTTAATAAACCTCATGCATGAGCCTCATTGAGAAGCTGATCCCTGGCTTCATTTATTTTCTGTATAGCTTCAGAGCTCAATTTAGGATACTGAAGACCAAGAGACTCAAGAGTGCCTGTGATTATGTCACCGACTGCTGCCCTCATGAACCATTTTTTATCTGCAGGAATGATATACCAGGGAGCATATTCAGTAGATGTGTGAGTTATTGCATCTTCATAAGCCTTCATATATTTATCCCATAACTGTCTTTCCTTTACATCATTAGGAGAAAATTTCCAGTTCTTCTCTGGCTCTGCAATTCTCTCCAGAAACCTCTTCTTCTGTTCAGCCTTTGAAACATTAAGAAAAAATTTCATTATGACAGTGCCGTTTTCATAAAGTCTCTTTTCAAAATTATTTATGACTTCAAACCTGATTTTCCAGAAGTCTTCTGTAACGTCATCAAGAGATTTAATTGAGGGTATATTCTGAGCCAGGAGATATTCCGGATGGACTCTGACAACCAGAACTTCTTCATAATGAGAACGGTTGAAAATCCCTATCTTCCCTTTGGAAGGCAATGCTTTATTAATACGCCAGAGAAAATCATGTGAAAGCTCCTCAGGTGTAGGCTGTTTGAAACTGGTTACTTCACATCCTTGAGGGTTCACACCGGTCATTACATGTTTAATAGTTCCATCCTTACCTGCTGCATCCATTGCCTGAAAGATAATCAAAACAGAATATTTTTCTGAAGCATATAGTATGTCCTGAAGTTCAGAAAGTCTTTTTATATCTTTCTGAAGCATGTCCTCAGCATCATCCTTATCTTTAAAAACTGAAGTGTATGAAGTATTATATTTATCGAGATTAACTTTAGTGCCTGGTTTAACCAGAAGACTTTCGTCAAACCTCAGAAAGTTGTCTGTTGATTTATTCATTTTAACGCCCCTGATTTTTTTAATCTCTCCAGCCTCTCAGGTTCATAGGATTTAAGCCATATGTCCTGACTTAAATGTTCATATGATTTCCTGAAAAAAGGAATTGACTCTTCTGTTTCTCCGAGTTCAAGGAGACATTCAGCTATCTCTTCATAGACATATCCGTCTTCAGATAACCCATGCTGAGATCTGAATTCTTCAAGTTCTTTCTGAAGACTCAGGGCTTCCTGAATTTTACCAAGCGCTCTCAGTGTCCTGCCAATACACCACCTGCTGATCATTATTCTTTTGGGATCTTTTCTTTCATTAAACCATTCAAACTGCTTTTCAAACATTTTCAATGCATCATCATATTCACCCAGATTGTAATAAGCCCAGCCAGTGTTGTTGTAAAGCGTTCCGAGCCAGCTTCTTGCCTTATTATCTTCTGAACTTTCTGCAACCTCAATTGCTTTTTGATTCCACATAAGAGATTCCGTACCATCTTCAGCTATTGCCACCATATGAGCTGAATCCACAGTAAGATAATCTTCGCCCGAGACCCGTGACAGTTTATATGCCTTTATAAATAAATCTTTAGCCTTATCCCGAATTTTAGATGAATTATAAGTTCTGCCTCTTTCAAGATAGTATCTTATACTTGCTCTTTTATAATCATCCTTCAGAACTTTCTCAACCTTATCCAGAACCATATGAGCATCATCAAACTTCATCTGAAGGCTGTATGTGCGCGATATCTGAGTAAGAAGTTCTGCGTGAAGCTCTTCATCATCCCTGATTTCAGGCTCAATTTCTATAAACTTCCCCCGTGTAGCCTCCGGGTCATCATAATCCCATAGTTTGTCAAAATCTTTCATTCTATAGCACCCTTCTTACCTATCAGTCTCCTCAATATTCCTAACTGACCTGAATGATATGATTCATGGAAAGCAAATCTTAAAAGATTCCCATAGATTTCTTTGTCTGTATAATTTTTCAGTTTCTCATCAAGCATTTTCTGGGAATCCTTAAACATCTCCAGCAGAACATTCAAATCAATTGCATTATGTATGTCGAAATTTTTTATACCTCTTTTATAAATCTCTTTCATTTTTTCATCACACATCCCTTTAAGGCCTAAAATAGCAAACACCTCATCCCTTGAAATAAGTATATGCCCCAATATCCAGTTAATACAATTTGTACCATTTAGACTTACAAGACTCTCATCATGTGTTATACCTTCCAGGTTCATCTGACAAGTATTAAAACTCATTCCGAAAATTATATTCAAACTCACTATCTTAACTGATATTTTATTTTATTAATTGTAAACTTAGCTCTGCCTTGAAAAGCTATTTCATCCTGCGGCGGAAGTTCATTAATCGGAAACCAATGATATGTATCAATGTCTTCTGAAGGCAGTAACTGAGGCTGAGAATCAGAAACCTGAAAAAAATGAAAAATCAGATTCCATATTCCGTCTATATCAGTAAAAGACTCAATGTGACTTAACTTCAGATTACCTGTTATGTATCCTAACTGGATTTTAAGAACCCTTAACGCTGCATCTTCGGGATGTTCAGAGAAATTAACATCTGAAAATGGGAGTGACCAACCCGTTTCAACCTTCTTATATCTCACAAGCACTACTTTGCCTGATGTAATCAGACAAACATCTGATACTAGTTTTATTTTGTTCTCAGAGTGGCTAATAGTATAACGTTTTATATTTAATCATTCGTGTATTTAAATACAAAAGAAGCAATTAATCCTCCTATCACTGTAC
>JAOADS010000029.1 GCA_026417195.1 Ignavibacteria bacterium
CATCAGAACTTGTGAGAAATTCAAAGGTCAGGAAAATATACTATCCCGGTTTGCCTTCCCACCCTCAGCATGAACTTGCAAGAAGACAAATGAGGGGCTTCGGAGGAATGATTTCACTGGACCTCGGTTCTTTTGACAATGCAGTAAAGTTTTTCAACGGACTTGAACTTTTTCTAAGAGCTGAATCGCTGGGGGGAGTGGAAAGTTTAGTCTGTCATCCCGTTAGCATGACACACGGAAGTGTTCCAAAGGAAGAACGGGAAAAGTTTGGCTTAACAGATGGTCTTGTAAGATTATCTGTCGGATGTGAAGATTATGAGGATCTGATTCAGGATATTAACAGAGCCCTCCACAGGATTTAAATGCTTGAAAACCATAATTCACTGAGAAATGAGTTTCCCTTTACAAGGGAAATTCTTTATATGGATGCAGCTCACTTCACGCCTTATCCTCTGAGGACAGTCCGGAGAATCGAGGAATTTATGAATGAGTTTAACAGTACTTTCCTTAACCTCAGCCTGGTGAATATCCGTGAGTCTGCAAAACTCCGTGAACTGTTTGCAAAACTTATTAATGCATTACCTGAAGATATAATTATTACATCAAACACAACGCACGGAATCAACATATTTGCAAATGGTATAGAACTGGACGGAAAGGATAAAAACGTTGCCATGCTTGACTCTGAATTTCCATCTGTTGTTTATCCGTGGCTCAATCAGGAGAAACTCGGCAGATGCAATGTTCTGCTGATACCTTCGGACAAGGGTTATGCAAATGAAGCACTGATAAAACGTACGCTGATAGAATACAACGTCAGGGTTTTCACGATAAGTTATGTTCAGTTTCTCGGTTACAGGCACAACATAAAGTCTTTGGCTGATTTCTGCAGGAAGAGAAATATATTTTTCATAGTAGATGCAATTCAGGCTACAGGGGTTTGTCCCATTGATATTCAGGCGATGGGAATTGATTATCTCTGCACGGGTAACCAGAAGTGGATGATGTCTCCTGCCGGGCTTGGACTTACGTATATATCCCCTTCATACAGGGAGGTAGTAAAGCCTACCTATGTGGGAACAACAAATGTGAATTATGATTTCGAGAACTTCCTGGATTATAAACTGGATTTCAAGCCTACAGGGGAAGCATATGAAAATTCAACTTTAAATACACTTGCAATACTAGGTACTCAGACTGCTATTGAGATGTTTCTTGAACTTGGAGTTGAAAACATTTACAGACATATAATCAGTATTCAGGATCATCTGATTGAGAGAATTGATAAGTCCAGATATAAAATAGAAAGCGATCTTTCACCTGAACATCGTTCAAACATCCTGCTTTTTTCACACACAGATCAGAACCGAAATAAGGAAATACAGAAACAGTTACAGTCAAGAAAAATTTACATTGCCTTAAGGGAAGGTTACCTCAGGGTTTCGCCTCATATCTACAACAATTTTGAAGATGCTGAGAAGTTAGCAGAGGCATTAAATGAACTCGGCTAAGGTTATACTTAAAAAAGGTGAGGATAAAAGGATAAGGAGAGGACATTTATGGGTATTCAGTAATGAGATTCAGTGTGTTGATGATCATATTTCAGATGGTGATATAGTTAAGGTTTATTCCTCAGGTAATCTTTTCCTAGGATATGGTTTCTATAACAGGAAATCACTTATATCTGTTAGACTGTTTCACCGTTCATTCAACGGAGATTTTTCAGTTTACTCTAAGGAAATGATTAGCCAGGCTAGAAGCCGGCGCCTTCAGATTTATCCTGCAAGGAATTCATACAGGTTAATTTTCAGTGAAAGCGATTTCATGCCCGGGCTTATAACAGACAAATACAATGATACGTATGTTATTCAGGTTTATTCTGCAGGAATGGAAAGGTACCTCAAGTCAGTAACAGAATGTCTTATCTCACACGGCGCAAAAAATATCTTTTCTATAAACGACTCATACTTCAGGAAACTTGAAGGTCTTCCTGATGAAGATTACGTTTATACCGGCGAAAAAGACACTGAAGTTATAAATGACGGATATGTTAAATACATTATTGATTTCAAAAATGCCCAGAAGACCGGTTTTTATTTCGATCAGACTGAAAACAGGGAATTCATTCACAGATTTGTAAAAGGGAAAACAGTGCTAGATGGATTCTGCAACACCGGTGGTTTCGGACTCCATGCCCTTTTCGCAGGTGCTTCACAAGTTACGTTTGTTGATTCCTCGCTTTCTGCCCTTGAATCTCTTAAAGAGAACCTGAAGCTTAACGGTTTTAGAAATTCATTTGATATAATAAAAACAGATATGTTTGATTACCTTGAAGAATGTGTTAGATCAGGAAGAAAGTTTGATGTTATAATGCTTGATCCGCCGTCATTTGCAAAGAATAAAAAATCAGTTAAACCGGCTCTTAAAGGTTATGAAAAGTTAGCAAAGCTCGCATTGAGATGTATTAACAATGGAGGTTTTTTTGTTTACTCATCCTGTTCACAGCATATAGACAGAACGGATTTTTTAAATTCAGTAAATTCTGCAGCATATAAGACCTCGGTGAACCTGCAGCTCATTAAACTGGCGGGTGCATCAGCTGATCATCCGGTTCTGCCAGCTATGCCTGAGACGGATTATCTCAAGTTTGCCGTATTCTGTTTAGTTTAGGTTCAAAGATCACGGTCAAAAATTTTCTATCTTTTTAAATTCATCACCAGCCGTTATTTTGCAAATAAATCACAGAAAGAAATGAGCAAATATCCACCGGTATATTACGCTGATTACCTTCAGCTCGATTCAATTTTGAATGCACAGAAACTCAAGAGCTCAGAATATGGATCACCGGCTCATGATGAATTCCTGTTTATAATAGTTCACCAGGTTTATGAACTCTGGTTCAGACAGATAATTCATGAAATAGACTCAATAAATGAAATATTCAGTAAAGACAATATTGATGAGAAGAATATAGGGACTGCAGTTTCACGACTGGAGCGTATTACAGAGATCCAGAAACTTCTTATAGAGCAGCTCAGAGTCCTCGAAACTATGACTCCGCTGGATTTCCTTGACTTCAGGGATTATCTGATCCCGGCTTCAGGCTTCCAGAGTTTTCAGTTCAGGCTTATTGAAAACAAACTTGGTCTTTCTGATGAGAAAAGGATTCAGTATAATAATGTTGACTATCTCAATACTCTTGATGAAAGGCATCGCGAAGTCATAATGAAAACAGTTAATGAACCTTCTTTATTTGAACTTGTTGAGAAATGGTTAGAGAGAACACCGTTTATCAGAAGGGTTGATTATGATTTCTGGCAGAGTTACAGGGAATCTGTTGAGGAAATGTTAAGAAAAGATCGTGAGATTATAGTGACGAATCCTTCGCTCACTGAAGAAAAAAGGAAGCTTCAGCTCAGACAGCATGAAATTACATCAGAGAACTTTCACACCCTGCTTGATGAGGGAAAATATAACGAGCTTTGCAAAGAAGGTAAACGGAGATTTTCCCATAAAGCTATGCTGGCAGCAGTGTTTATAAATCTTTACCGGGATGAGCCTATATTACACCAGCCTTTCAGGTTTTTAAACCTTCTTGCTGAAGTTGATGAGTTGTTCACAGAATGGAGATATCGCCATGCTCTCATGGTTCAGAGAATGATAGGTTCAAAAATAGGAACTGGAGGTTCGTCAGGTCATCAGTATCTAATGTCAACAATAGATAAGCACAGAATTTTTACAGATCTTTTTAATCTTTCTACATATCTCATACCACGGTCGCAACTGCCGGCATTGCCTGAAGGACTGATCAGGGAACTTGGATTTGAATTTTCTTCTCACAGACAATGAAAATTAATCTTCAGGGCAGAAATGCAGTGGTCTGCGGAAGTACCCAGGGGATCGGCAAAGCTATAGCCGTTGAATTTGCAAAAGCCGGCGCTTCCTTAACGCTGGTCTCAAGGAATGAAGAGTCTCTTAAGAAAGTTATCAATGAACTTGATGGTTCATCAAGGCAGCGGCATTCATATATCTGTGCAGACTTCACTGATCCGGATAATCTGAGAACTAAGCTTGAGGAATATGTAAAATCAAATCCACCTGTTCATATACTTGTAAATAATACAGGGGGTCCGAAGTCCGGTGAAATATTGAATGCAACAACAACTGAATTTGAAACAGCCTTCAGACAGCATCTTATATGTAATCACATTCTGGTTCAGACGTTTGCCGGAGGAATGAAGAAAGAGAAATACGGAAGGATAATCAACATAATTTCAACTTCTGTAAAACAGCCGATCAGAAACCTCGGAGTTTCAAACACAATAAGGGCTGCAGTTGCAAACTGGGCGAAAACATTATCTGCAGAGCTTGCACCTTTCGGAATCACAGTGAACAACATTCTGCCGGGAGCAACGAAAACGGAAAGACTTTATTCTCTTTTTAAGTCAAGAGCAGAAGCTTCCGGAAAGTCTGTTGAGGAAATCGAGAAAGAATGGCTTTCAGAAATTCCGTGCGGCAGGTTTGCGGAACCTGTAGAACTCGCATTTGCAGTTCTTTTTCTTGCATCAGAATATGCATCATATATAAACGGCATAAATCTGCCTGTTGACGGAGGAAGACTTAATACTCTGTAAATCCTAATTAAAAGAATCATGTTAATTTACAGTGTAGCAGTAAATATTGAAAATGAAATTCATGAGGAATGGTATGAGTGGATGACTGAAAAACATATTCCCGACGTTATGGCTACCGGACATTTCACAAATTACAGAATATACAGACTGCTTTCCCCCGAACCTGAGAAAGGTTTAACCTACATTATAAACTATGAATGCCCGAGTATGGAAGATTATGAGAGATATCAGATTGAAAATGCAGCCATTCTTCAGAAAGAGCACGGTGAAAAATTCGGAGGGAAGTTTACTGCAACAAGATCACTAATGGAGATGCTGTAGTACTTAAAGAATCAGGTTTATGAAATGTCTGACAAAAATAAAAATAAGAATAAAGAAAAAAAAGAAGCTGAACGTATCAGGAAAAAACTTGAAAGTCTTCAGATATGCCCGTATTGCCAGAGGATGGTTGAATTTATATGGGTTCACGGACATTACCAGTGTCCCAGATGCGGAAACGTTATAATCGGCTGCTGCGGAGATATATAATCTTTCAGAATTAAAACAGAGATGGTTAAAAATTACATAAACGGCGAACTTCTGGAACCTCTCTCAGGTGAATATTTTGATAATTACGATCCTTCTGTAGCCAAAGCTTATGGAATAGTTCCGGACTCTGACGAGAGGGATGTTGATATGGCTGCTCAGGCTGCAAATAATGCTTTTAAAGAATGGTCACAGATTCCTGCAGAAGAACGCTCGGGATATTTCTTTAAAATAATAAGCCTGATGCAAAGGGATTTCAATGAACTTGCAAGGGCTGAATGTGTGGATAACGGAAAACCCTTTTCACTTGCAAAGTCTGTTGATATTCCGAGAGCTATCAGGAATTTAGAGTTCTTTGCTTCAATAATACAGGGTTTTGAAAGTCAGTCTCATCACACAAAAGAAGCTCTGAATTACACATTGAGAAGTCCTTTAGGAGTTGTTGGTGCAATATCTCCTTGGAATCTGCCTCTTTACCTTTTTACATGGAAGATAGCGCCAGCCCTTATTTCAGGAAACTGCGTGATCGCAAAACCTTCAGAGCTTACGCCTATGACTGCATATCTATTCTCTGAACTATGTATTGAAGCCGGACTACCCAAGGGTGTTCTTAATGTAATTCACGGTTACGGCAGCAAGGCCGGAAGGGCAATAGTGAATCATCCTGATGTGAAGGCCATTACTTTTACAGGCGGTACAAAAACTGGACGTGAGATAGCATCATCAGCTTCCGGAACATTCAAAAAGCTCTCACTTGAGCTGGGAGGAAAAAATCCCGTAATAGTTTTTCATGACTGTGATTACGAGAAAATGCTTGCGACAACGTTACTTTCATCTTTCAGAAATCAGGGGGAGATATGTCTCTGTGGTTCAAGAATATTTGTTCATAAAGATATATACGAAAAATTCAAGAAGGATTTCACAGAAAATACAAAAAAACTCAAAGTAGGTGATCCACTTGAGCCGGATACAGATCAGGGGGCTATCGTTTCAAAAGAACACATGGAAAAAATTCTTTCATATATAGAACTTGCCGAAAAGGATGGCGGAAGGATACTGTGCGGAGGAAAACGCTTCACGCCTGAAGGCAGATGTCGTGAAGGTTGGTTCGTAGAGCCTACCGTCATAGAAGGATTACCATATGACTGTAAGGTAAATCAGGAAGAAATTTTCGGACCGGTTGTAACTTTAATCCCCTTTGAAACAGAAGAAGAGGTTTTAAATATGGCAAACAGCACAGATTACGGACTTGCTTCTGTGATCTGGACTGAAAATCTCTCTAGGGCTCACAGGGTAGCTTCACAGATACAAAGCGGAATTGTATGGGTGAACTGCTGGATGATAAGAGATCTCAGGACACCTTTCGGTGGCGTGAAATCTTCAGGTATTGGCAGGGAAGGCGGTTATGAAGCGATCAGATTTTTCACTGAAGCAAAAAATATATGCATAAAAATCTGATGTTGTCTTTCTGGGAGAGAAATTCCTTCATAAACTATGATTACATTATAATCGGCGGCGGACTGCTTGGTCTTTCAACAGCCTGTGAGATAAAGGAAAGATTTCCAAATAAAGATGTTCTTATACTTGAAAGGGGAGTATTGCCAAGCGGGGCAAGCACTAAGAATGCCGGTTTTTTGTGCTATGGTTCCCTCACGGAAATACTTGCTGATATAAGAAATAAAGGCGAGGATGAAACTGTAAGTCTGGTAGAGAAAAGATGGAAGGGAATGAATAAATTAAGAGTGAGATTTAGGGATGAAAACATAGGTTTTGTAAACTCCGGTGAATATGAGCTTATTGATGAAAGATATATTTCATCTCTGGATGAGATTACGAAAGTTAATAGTTTACTGAAAGAAATTTTCAAAGATGAGGAGACTTTCAGGTGCGACAGAAGTTATATTGAAAGGTTTGGTTTTAGTCCGGAAGTTGTCAAAAACATAATATACAGTCCTTATGAGTCACAGATAGATACTGGCAGGATGATGAGGGCTGCAATCAGATATGCAGTTTCACTTGGTGTAGTATATCTTACAGGAGCTGAAGTGGCAGAATTCACTGAAAAATCCGACGGTGTTGAGGTTTATGTGGAACATAACGTTTTTCATGAAAGGATAGGTTTTAAATCTTCTGCATTAATAATCTGTGCGAATGCTTTCAGTTCTTCTTTAACCGGAAACTATTTCCCCAAGCCTGCAAGAGGTCTTGTCATAATTACTAAACCACTTGACATGGTTAAACTTAACGGGATATATCATTACGACGAAGGTTATTACTATTTCAGAAATTACGGAAACAGAGTAATACTTGGAGGCGGCAGAAATCTTGATTTTCAAGGCGAGGAAACAACAGCGTTCGGAATAAATGATAAAATATATAAAGCTCTCTTAGAGTTTCTTGGTGAAGTAATTCTGCCATATACGGAATTTGAAGTTGACGTGGTCTGGAGCGGGATTATGGGCTTTACAGAAAATAAACTTCCTCAGGTGAAGAAGATTTCAGACAGGGTTTTCAGTGCAGTGAGCTGCAACGGGATGGGGATTGCGTTAAGTTCCGTTGTAGCTGAAGATGTTGTAAAGGAATTACCGGCTTGACTCACTGAATAATTCAGCTGGATTAATTTTAAACTGCAGCATATTTGCGGTTTTTCTGCCGGCATCTCCTCCTTTACGTTGCATTGTAATTCTTCCAATTTTAAAATTTCCCCTTTGTGTTATTGAAACATCACCATTTCCGAAAAAATTCAGACAATAATTCATAGATTTTAAAACCCATCGGGCATTTTTATTTACTTTCTGAGCTACTAACATCCATTCTGCCGCAAACTGTCCGCGACCTTTAAGTATATCAGATACTATAAGAGACTGATTTTGCTTTATCCACTCTAGAACCATAGTTTGTTCTTTTATGTTAAATTCGTTTGCTAAAGTTCTTCTTTCATCTTTAGTTTTTTGGGTTGGTTTTTTCTCACCTGTATATCTCTTTAAAATTTCAGCAAGACTAAATGGAATGTTCCACAATCTAACATAATAATCTACCCAATGTTTATCAATCTGGTTAAAACCCCTTAAATTACTAACTAATTTTACCTGAATGTTTTGTAAATCAACAGCCTTTCTTAATTTAACAATAACCTGAAGTTGAACGTCAGTTTTGTAACCATATATTTTGATAGCTATAACAGATTCAATCTCGCTTAAGTCATATTGCATTATCTTCAACCATTTCTTAGCTTCGTTGTCCTTTTTCCAGTTATTAAACTTCTGGACAATTTCTTCTTCGTTTTTAAATCCTTTTTTAGCTGTTTCAGATCCTAATATGAAATTTGTCACAATTATTAAAATAAATTATCAACTATGTAATCTCTGATTCTTTGTTCAGCTATTTTTACATATTCTTCGGAGATTTCTGATCCAATCCACTTTCTTTTCATTAAGTGAGCAACCTTTGCAGTTGTTCCGCTGCCGATGAACGGATCATATACCAAATCACCTTCATTAGTCCATGTATATAATTGATCATATACTAATTGTTCAGGGAATATAGCTGGATGCTTATAGGCTATTTTATCTTTTGTGGATATGCCACCACCAATTGAGTAAAAAAATACATTTCCTATTTTCTTGTGAGTAGTTCGCATAACTTTTTCATATTCTAATTTACCTTCTTTACCTCTGTTTTTGCGGGGGGGGGGGGGGGTGTATTTAGTTGGTTCTTTAATGGGATTAAAGGTTTTAGGTGAACCTTTGGACAGAGCAAACATATATTCAAAATGCTGGTGATAGCGGTTTCCTGTCTGAGGCATTGGATTGTTCTTATAATATATCATAGTGTCATGAAGATTAAATCCGACTTTCTCTTTAAAGTACAGAGCCTGTTTAAATGATGTACCTGTTTCGCTACCGTCAACTGTAGCATCAGCAACAACCCAGATCATCACTCCACCTTTCTTTAGTATTCTGTATAATTCAGATGCTATTTTCTCAAATTCAAACCTGAAACCGTTATAGTTTCTCAAATCATCATAAGGAGGGGAAGTAATAACAAAATCTATGAAATTGTCCGGCATTTTCCCCATAGTTTCCAGACAATTCTCATTATAGATTTTATTTATTTGAAGTTTAACTTCCGTCATCATCAGCCGTGGGTCCGTAAATCTGCGGTAATGCGATATCAAGCATTCTTAAATAAACTCCGAGTTGTGCCCGGTGATGATATAAATGATTAAAACAAAACGACCTGAGAACAGATATTTTAGGTCTTGTGTAGTAAACCACATCACCTGTTCTCAAAGTCCAGTTTTCAGAGAATCTTTCATCACTTGCTTTTCCAAGACTCTCAATAGCCTTCGAAATATTCTGCTTGAAAACTGAAATAAGCTCATCTGCCGAGCCGGCAATAAATGGCTTACGGTCAGCCTTTGCGAAATCCAGTTCATCCATTTCTATTGTCACCGGTATCCAGGCGGGAATTTCAGCTATGTGAGATGCCAGTCTGCCAAGCGTCATTGATTTCTCATGAGGTTTCCAGCCAGATTTTTCCAGCGGAACACGTTCTAACAATGCTTGGGTTGATTCAGATTCAGATTTAAGTTCATTAATTAAAAACTGACTGATCGACATTAAGATTTATTTTAATTATTAAGTTACAAAAGATTATATTGACTATAATTCAATTTCTTTTCCGCAATGAGGACAATCCATTTTTTTTCTTCCGCGCAGCCTTTCAATTAAAGCAGCGCTTAGAATACCTGTAGGCAAAGCTACAAGTCCTATGCCTATTATAGCAACACAAGCACTGAGTATTTTCCCTAATGTGGTAACCGGATAAACATCTCCGTATCCGACTGTAGTAAGAGTTGCTACAGCCCACCAGAATGCTGCTATCACATTTGGAAAAGCCTCTGGCTGAACCTTGCCTTCAATGTAATACATAAGAGTTGAAGCAACAACTATAAGTACGAAAGCAATGAAAAGAGTGATTCCCAGTTCACGCCTTTTTTCAATAAGAACATCTTCAATTAACCTTAATGACTTAGAATACCTTCCCATTTTCAGGATACGTGCTACTCTTAATAATCTTAATATTCTTATGAAACGTAAATCAAGTGGAATAAGAAATGGGAGATAAAACGGCAAAATAGCCAGAAGATCAATTAAACCGTAAGGAGAAAAAATAAATTTTATAACTGCACGCAATTTACTTAAGTTCGGATACAGGAAATCTGCGGTTAAAAACCTCATGAGATATTCCAGTGTGAAAATTATTATCGTTATCAGTTCAAGCAGCCTGAACCCTGAATAGTATTTAAGATATAATTCTTCAAAGGATTCAAGTATGATCGCTATAACATTTATTATTATCAGACTTATGATGAGAATATCAAAGAGAAGTGCAAACGGTGTTGCTTTGTAATCTTCATCTACAAGATGAAATATCTTTTCTCTTATTCGCATTATGCTATTTTAGTTTATCTAATCATAGGCTTCAAGACATAAATTTATAATTATTCTGGGGTTTGATTACAGGGTAATCAGGAAAAGCGCTGTAAGTTGACAGATCAGGTCAAGTGTAGTTTAATCAGATGGAATTTCCGGAGGTTGGGTATGCTACAGACTTATGGTGGTAAAGTGTGATTTAGAAGCACGAAACATTTAATTAGTTCAGCGTATCATCTGACACAAAAGCTGTGTTAAGCCTCCGCCCTTCTTTTCTACGTATCTATTTTGAATATTTCAGTTTGTTGTTTTTAAGGTCAAGAACAATCTTGAAATTATTAAAAAAGTCAAAGCCGATAATACCGTCTGTTCCGCCCAACCTCAATGTCATTTGTAGTAGTTTCGGTAAGTTTCCATATCTCACAACGAATTTGTTGTCTCCGAAACTTGTTGGAATTTCATAACAATCAGTTTGAAATTTACCTACTCCCGGATAGAAGTCTTCATCAGTTCCAACACTTTCATAATTACGTGTCAGGCTGTCTGATAAATATGAAAGTTTTGCCCCTGTATCCAGAAAGAATTTAAGCTTCTGGTTGTCAATTGTCATTTCAATTATAGGTATTCCCATAAAATTATAAATATCAATTTGAGTCCCTTCAATGTCAATTTCGTGTTTGCTGAATCCGGTTACTTGATTTTTATAGTCTAAAAGGATTTTGTAATGAGTTAATATATCAGCACCAAGTAATGTTTTTATTTCAGTTCCGAGCATTTCAGATATTTTTGAAACCGTCAAACCCAAATAGTTTGTTGAACAAACATAATTTTCCAAACAGAAACTTAAAGTATCTGAAAAATGAATTGTAGAGGGTGCTCCCGTGTCAATCAAAATTTTATTATCACCGTCATTGATAATCGGGTGTCCTTCGAACAACTGTAATTCAAATTGTTTCATTGTCTTCTATATAACTTGTATGTTGAAACTGTTGAATTGCGGAGAAGATTTAAATGCCGATAAAGCTCTACAGTTGATTTGATAAACTATAGTTTGGTTAAGCAAAACTAAAGTCGTCCGGCGGTTCTTGCTCAGCTTCAATAAATTGTTTAAGCCTTCTCACTTGGCGTTCTTGTTCCCTTGCTGTTGCTCCGGCAAGCAAGCCAACTGTCCTGTATGGGTTGTTTTGTATTAAGTTCATCTAAAAAATTATTAATATTAGCAAGACACCCCGCACTTCAATAAATTCAGTGAATCACCTGAGGCAAATCCCATGTTAGACAAAGTTATTCATATTTCCATCCATTCCACCTCAGTATCTCGTCACATTCTAAAACCAAATCATTAACATTATTAGTTTTAGTATTCAATATTCCAATTCTTTTTGGTGATGACTCTCCTTCAAAAAACTTGCCATTTCCAAAATTAATTTTCCAATTTAAAATTCGACCCCATCTTTCCCAATATGAGCAGGTTAGTAAATCAGCTTTGCCATCTCCATCTAAATCATAACTAAGAAATAAAACTTCATTTTCATTTCCTACAAAATCACTAGCATTTATTTCAGTAATAGCATTTAGTTTTTGTTTTTTAACGACATTTATTAATTCCAAATCATAATCTTTAAGCCGATAAGTCTCAATTATATCGTTACACATTTCAATATTTCCCACTCCTTCATAATTATTTTGTATTATAAAATTAAAACCCTCAGTAGATTCAAAAATTTCAATTCCATTCCAGTCGTATCCAACAATTTCAGTCTCTTTGAAAATATGCCCGTTATAAGTAAAGATTTGGTAACTATTACCGCAACAATTTCCGCCACATCCATTGATTATTTCGATTAATACATCTTCAAACTCATCTTTATTGAAGTCACCAATTTTCTCAATTCTTATACATTTATTGTCTTTATTGCTTATTAAAGTAAAAACTTTCGAATTGACGACTGCATTTAATTCTTGATTGCCATATGAATTTTCATTTACAATATAATAATGTATTTTTTGTTGTGATATAATAATAGAAGCTGAAAAAATGAATATTATAATTGCTAATGATGTTTTCATTAAGTAAGTTTTAATATTTTATAATTTTCAATTTTAAAACTTTAGTAAAATTTTAGAATCTTACAAAATCCTGTCCATAATTAATTAAAAATTATTAATTAATCAATAATAATAAATATAAATATAATCATTAATTATTAATATTAACTGTAATGTAAAAATTTGTAATATCAGTTAAAATCTATCATGTAAAAATTAACTTACCTCACAGGACTGAATTTATCAACTTGAATTAAAACCTGTTTTTATCAAATTTTTTTTGAGGTTACGTCCTGAATCAGAAAACTTTCTTACTCGGAATATGGAATTTAAATTTCACGACTCTGAGATTCTTAACGAATACGGGACAATTCAATTGACTAAAATTTAATAAATCACTATTTTTGTAAATTATTACGGCTATTAAGCCAGTCCTTTAAAATTCTAATCATATAAAAGGTTTAAAATATGGCCACAGTAAGTCTGACTGCTCAGAAAAGGGAGAATTTATCTAATTCATTCACAAAAGAGCAGAGAAGGAAAGGGTTAGTTCCGGGTGTTTTTTACCAGAAAAACTCTGAACCTATCAGCATTTTTGTTAAAGAAACTTCCCTGAACCACTTTATATATTCATCCGAAGTTAACCTGATTAATCTTGATATTGAAGGTAGTGAAAAACCTTTGACATGTATTCTCAAGGATATACAGTTTGATCCGGTTACTGATAAGGCTATTCATTTTGACCTACTCGGGATTTCGGAAATGGAAAAAATCAGGGTTGAAGTACCCTTTCAGATCACTGGTTCTGCAATTGGTGTCAGAGACGGAGGTATCTTACAGCAGACTCTTCATACAGTTGAAATAGAGTGTCTGCCCAAGGATATTCCTCCGCATATTGAGGTTGATATTTCCAATCTCAAAATCGGAGATGCTTTGCATCTGAGTGATATAAAGCAGGAAGGTTTTGAGATAATGGATAATCTGGATATTACAATAGTTGCAGTGGTACCACCTGCAGCTGAGAAGGAAGAAACTGCTGCTCAGCCTGATGAAGCTGCAAGCGAGGAACCGGAAGTTATAGCTAAAGGCAAAAAGGAAGAAGAGGAAGAAAAGTAAATTTAATGTACCTCATTACCGGTTTAGGAAATCCCGGTATCCGCTATTCACTTACAAGACACAATGCTGGTTTTATTATTCTGGACAATTTGTCCGCTAAACTTGGGGTTAGTTTTACATCAGAAAACATTTTATGGAAAGGTTGCCGTGCATGGATTTCGGACAAGGAAGTTTACCTTATGAAACCTATGACTTATATGAATAAAAGCGGTGAAGCTGTTAATAATTTCATTCATGAATTCAGAAGTTTGAACAACAAAGAACTTTCGGGATTACTGGTTATTACTGATGATTTCAACCTGCCGCTTGGAACAGTAAGATTAAGGCCGGGAGGTTCAGACGGGGGACATAACGGACTGAAGAGTATCATCAATTGTTTAGGTACAGATGAATTTCCTCGCATGAGGGTTGGTATAGGAAGTGAAAAATTGGGAGAAACAGATGATCCTTCTGACTTTGTGCTCGGAAACTTTACTGACGAGGAATTTGCTGTTTTCAATTCCCTTATGCCTGTTTACATTGATTGTATAATTGATTTTTTAACAAACGGCATAGAACATGCCATGAATACTTTTAATCGTTTCCATCTTGATATTGATAAAATAAATTAATTAAATAATTAATGGAAAACACAGTTATCATTTTAATACCTTTTTTCGGAGTTTTGTCACTTCTTTTTATTTTCATACGGAGTAAATGGATTGCTTCCAAAGATGCCGGAACTGACAGAATGAAAAGAATTTCTGCAAGCATTACAGAAGGTGCAATGGCTTTTCTGAAAGCTGAATATAGGATTCTTTCTGTTTTCGTAATACTTGTTGCAGTTTTGCTTGCAGTGAGCGGTTTTACAAGTAAAGATGATTCTCCTTTAACTGCAGTTTCCTTTATAGTAGGAGCGTTCTGTTCAGCTTTAGCGGGATTCATAGGAATGAGGGTTGCTACAAAAGCTAATGTGAGGACTACAAATGCTGCCAGAGAGTCTTTAGGCAAAGCTCTGGAAATTGCTTTTACCGGCGGATCAGTCATGGGTTTAGGTGTTGTTGGTCTGGGCATACTCGGACTCGGAGCTTTATTTCTTATTTACAGCAATGTAATCGGCACCGACAGTTCAGGCATTCAGCTTGTTATAAAAATAATCACCGGCTTTTCATTCGGTGCTTCTTCTATAGCTTTATTTGCCAGAGTTGGCGGAGGTATTTACACAAAGGCTGCAGATGTCGGGGCTGATCTTGTAGGTAAGGTTGAAGCAGGTATTCCGGAAGATCATCCGCTTAATCCGGCAACTATTGCAGACAATGTCGGAGATAATGTAGGCGATGTTGCAGGCATGGGTGCAGACCTGTTTGAATCATATGTGGGTTCTATTATAGGGACTATGGTTTTGGGCGCTGCCTTTATAACAGCCGGAGGTTTCACTGATAATTTCGGTGGTCTTTCAGCTATACTTTTACCTCTTGTGCTCGGAGCATTTGGTATCCTAACATCTATATTAGGAACATTTTTTGTAAGGGTTAAGGAAGGCGGCAATCCTCAGAAAGCATTGAACATGGGTGAATTCAGTTCGTCCATAATTATGATAGTAGCTTCATATTTTATAATTACGTGGATGCTTCCTTCAGCGTGGACTTTCAAAGATCCGCTTTACGGAGATACAAAACAAATGACATCACTTGGTATTTTCATAGCAACTATAATAGGACTCATAGCTGGTTTACTTATAGGTATCATAACTGAATATTTCACAGGAACAGGTAAAAGACCAGTTATAGGAATTGCACATCAGTCACTGACAGGTACTGCAACTAATATCATAGCAGGGCTCGGAGTAGGTATGAT
>JAOADS010000002.1:0-39482 GCA_026417195.1 Ignavibacteria bacterium
TTCTTATTCCGACCTATGTGCTAATAAACGGAGGAACTGAGAACGGTCCGAATATAATTTTCGGTCCGGCTGTGAGCAAAGGCTATGGTTTTACGAAAGGTATTGATGTATCAGTTCAAAAGAAACTCACAGGAAGCGGATTCTACGGTATGCTGAATTATTCTTTGATGGATAGCAGGGTCAGCGGACTCAGAGGCGGAGAAAAACCGGGGAGTTTCGATTACAGACACAACATGACTCTGATAGCCGGATATCAGATATCGGATAACTGGATGATAGGTTTTAAATTCCGTTACACAACGGGAAGGCCTTATACTCCGTTCAATATAGAACGTTCTGTCATAGCAGGAAGAGGTGTGGCGGATTTTGAAAAATTCAATGAGGCAAGGTATAAGGATTATAACAGATTTGATTTAAGGATAGACAAGAAATGGAATTTTAAAAGAATGAGTATAGTGTCATACATTGAACTTCAGAATCTGTTTAACACTGAAAACGTTTATCAGTATTTCTGGAATGAGTATAAGAATGAACTTGGAACGATTTACCAGTGGAAGTTTCTGCCTGTAGGGGGAATAAGTATTCAGTTCTGAAACAATTCTATCCGCCTCACTTTTAACGTTATCTATACTCACTTCTGGGTAATTTCAAAATTAATGGATTTGGATAATGATTCTCATTTTAGGCATGTGATAATTTTGTATAGCTTTAAACAACATGAGATAGACTCTGCTTAAATTCATTATAAAATTCAAAGGAGGTAATTTAAATGGAAATATTATTAATATTAGGCTTTTCAATGTTCGGTCTGTTGCCATTTCTGGCTGAAGGTGTGAGGATATATCTTTCAAAGTAAGTTAAGCATTAACCCCCTTCAGAATCTGATACTATGTGAAAAACCCGCAAGAAAAGCGGGTTTTTTTATTTAATCTCTACCGTTTTTAGGTTAGTATTTAATTAGGTAAATATTATAACCATCTGTCGTTATCTTTAGGGATGGCAATGATTTTTAATAATAAGGCTATTTCTGATTGTTTAAGTTTATCACACAGGATTATTTTTGTATCACAAATTTAGTAGGGGATCTTATAGCAGAACGATTTAAATCTGTTAAATGTTAAATTAATCATTAATCGAGAAAGGAAACAAATTTATGATGTATGCTATAAGAATTCCGGTTTCATTCAGACATCTTTTCTGTGTAGCTTTAATACTTTTAACCTCACTTCTTACTTTAACCACGAATTCTCAGGAAAGAAGAGTCCTTGGTAAACCTAAAGGATTAAATTCCTGGAAACCTTCGTTTCTTTTACCATCTCCTTACGGACTGCAGACGCTTGACTCAGTAGTCCGCACAGACTTCACAATTACTTTGAGGGATGGAGTTCAGATTGATGCTCTGAAATATGTTCCGGTCAGACAGAATCCTCCGGCTGGCGGATACCTTACCGTTATAATGCACCACGGTTACGGAGACAATAAAGAAACTTTAGCAGAGTTTTGCAGGTTACAGGCTCAGTATGGTTATTATACTATGACGTTTTCTGTAAGAGGTCAGGGGAATTCAGGTGGTTTATCTAATCTCATAAGCACACTTGAAGCAGATGACTTAATAGAAATTGTAAACTGGGTTAAAGCTGATTCAGTAAATGGCTCTAATCCTTCAAGAATACTTATTATGGGTGGCTCTCAGGGTGGTGCTGTACCTATGATAGCAGCTGCAAGGGGCTTACAGGTTGCTGCCATCATTAACTCGGTTGCTCCACCGGATTTTGCATCAAGCTGGATTGAGAACGGCTCAATAAAAACTACGCTTCTCTGGACTGTAGAATATACACCTGATACAGCAAGATATAATTCACTTGTTGACAGAATGAGCGACTGGATTTATGCTGATACGAAACCTTACTGGGATAGCCTTGCTCATTATCTGCCACAGGGCAGGGATTTTGTAAACCTTCTACCAAATATAACGATTCCTGTACTGGTTGAAGCTGCATGGCAGGATAAGTTTTTCAACGCTGACGGATGGATGCTTCACATAGATAAAATTACAAATGCTCCTATGACCTCCTATTTAGGTGCGGTTCAGGGTCACGGAGCAGATCATTCACCTACAGAGGATATCTGGCACATGGAGTGGTTCAATAACTGGTTCTATGAATGGCTTTGGGATATAAGGACTCCTATTATGAGTCAGGCTAAATATCAGTATGCTTCCACTACTTTCCCAGTAGTTAACGGAAGGTGGTTTACGTTTGTTCATGACAGTTCACACGCTCTCTTAAGGAATATATCAACTCCTATGAGGTTATATTTCAAAAGGAATGGAGTTCTGGGAACAACTCCTCAGACAGGAAACCATACGAGGGTTGTTAAGAATTCTGTAACAAGCGGTTACACACTACAGCAGGCTATTTATGATGAATTCAAAGGACCTAATTTCAACGCAAAATTCAGGGTCGATACTACAGCAGTGTTTACTTCAAGTCCTCTCACTACTGACCTCAAGTGGCTTGGAGCTCCCGTTGTAAGTGTTAATTACAAATCTAGTGCCAATACTTTTATGCAGCTGAATTATCAGATTTATGAAGTGTTACCTTCTGGAGAGAAGAGATTTGTAAACAGAGCCAATTTCACCGACAGAAACTATGTCAGGAATTCTGTTCGTTGTGTTACCTTCAGAGGACATGCTCATTCCCATATTTTTAAAGCCGGAAGCAGGATACAAATAATAATTACCAATCTTGACAGGGCTCACACTGATTACGAATTCTTTGAAACCAATCCGTTTGTCTTGCCTGTAATGAAAAACGGAAATCATACTATAAGTCTGAATTCATTCTCATATATAGATTTTCCGATTGTCAATGCCAGCAGTTCACCTGTCAGCCTTCTCTTTCAGGATGAGATGACGGAGAATACCCTACAGCCTGAAAGATTTTCATTAAGCCAGAATTATCCTAATCCTTTCAATCCTTCTACTATGATTGAGTATTCTATAGCTAAGGCTGAGAAAGTCGAACTTAAAGTTTACGACTTGCTTGGTAGGGAAGTAGCTACTCTTGTTAATGAAATTCAAGCTCCCGGTTCATATAACGTTACATTTAATGCAAAAAATCTTTCAAGCGGAGTATATTTTTACAGGTTGACAGCAGGAGGTTTTACAGATATTAAGAGAATGGTTCTTGTGAAGTAACAAGGTTTGTTAAACCAGATTAAAATCCCGCAAGAGATTGCGGGATTTTTTTTGGTTAGATATTTTTTTGATTATTGTTAATTTTGTTACTCTAATGGATAAATTAACTCCGGAACAAATAAACGAAGCACTTAAATCTTTGCCGGGCTGGTTTTACAAGGACGGTTCCATCAGGAAAGTTTTTAAAACAAAAAGCTATCCGGCTACCATGGGGTTTGTAACTTCACTTGGAGGAATATGCCAGAAGATGAATCATCACCCGGATTATGTTATTATGAAATACAAGGAAGTGGAAGTATCTTTCTCAACACATAGTGCAGGTGGAATTACACAAAAAGATATTGAAGTGGCTGAAGAGCTTGAAAAGGTACCTGTTTAAATCTACTCTTTATCGGATTTCTTTTTATTCTAAAATGAATTATGTTGAAAAGATCGGACTTCAAACTTACATTTAAGTACCAGGGAAGCACTTCTACTTTTTAGAAATCTTCATTTAAAATTATGAGGCTTAAAACAATTCTTCTAGTTTCTTTGTCTTTTATTTCCTGTTCGGCATTTAATGTTTTCACCCAACAGAAGTGGGAAATTTATACTTCTTTTCGTGAAGTTAAATCAGTATCTCTTCAGGGTAACAAAGTGTGGGCAGCTTCGACAGGTGGTTTGTTTTCATTTGATTATACCAATCCTTCAGCTACAATTTCCAAACTTACTTCTCTGGATGGTCTTCAGTCAAATGATCTCAGCTCTGTTACAGTAAGTATGGATGGCAGAGTCTGGGCCGGTGCTTCTGACGGTTCAATAAGTGTATATAACCCCGCTACAGGAGTCTGGAGACAGATTTCTGATATCAGGGCATCTGCAGAACCTTCAAGGAGAATAAATGCATTCTATCAGTATAATAATCTGATGTTTTTCTCTACAGAGTTCTGTATAGTTAAGTTTAGTATTCCTCAGTTTCAGTTTGTGGATCAACCATACATCTCTCTCGGACCATTACTCCCGATAAAATCTCCCGTTTATGATATACTTGTTTTAAACGACACAATATGGGCAGCAACTAAAAACGGAATAGCTTACGCTAATATAAATACTAATCTGCCTATACAGTCAAACTGGAGAAATTACACAACAAATAACTCTGTGCTGAACAGAAATCTTATTAACTGTATAGAGAAATTTTCCGGCGCCATTTATTTCGGAACTGATAGCGGTATGGTAAGATATGAGAATGCAACATTAGTTAAATATGAACCTCTTGTTAACGGGCAGCCATTTACCGATCCGGTTTACAGGATGACTGTTGTCGGAAATGATTTTTACTTTTCAGCCTATAATAATTTAGATGGATATAAGGTAAACTTCAGAATATTTAAAGTTAGTTCATCTAATATTAATCTGGCAGAACTTGTTTATACAGGTCTTGAAGTTAATTCAATGGAATCCGATGCTCAGGGAGATTTAATTTTAGGTACTGCCGGAAACGGAGTTGATATATTCAGAAACGGACAGAATAATTTCATCATACCAAATGGTCCAAACTCAAATGTCTTCCAGGATATGTCTATTGATATAAATGGCGATCTCTGGGCTGTTTCCGGAGGTGTGAATGCCGGTATATATAAATTTGATGTTGAAAGTAAGACATGGAAGAATTACTCAACAGAACAATATCCGTGGATGAGGGGCAATGACTTCAGGCATATTTACGGATCAAAGTTTAACAATACAGTATGGGCCGGAGGATTCGGAACTGGTTTGTTAAGGATCTCAGGTGACAGCTTAACACTCTTTAATAATGAAAACTCATGTCTTCAGCCATTTGAGGGTAACTTTACTTTAGCAGAAGGAATAGAAGAGGATAATTCGGGGAATCTGTGGGTGATCAACAGGGCATCTATAGTACCGATAGTTAAATTTATCCCGGAACCATGTTTAGCTTACCCTACACCCCAGAATCAGACAGTTACAACAATGATATATATGGCTATAGATAAGTTCAGAACTAAATGGATGACATTGCCTCCGGATCTTCCCAACAGTCCGAGAGGCGTAGTTTATTTTAATGAAAACATAAACCCGCAGGGAGCTATTATTTCACCTGCTCAGCTTGGGGCAAACATAGGTACTGCAAATCATGTAGTGGTTGACAGAAACGGCGAGGTTTGGGTTGCTACAGATAACGGAATATCCATAATAAGAAATCCTCAGCAGGTTATTAATAATCCGGGCAGTATTCCCTTTACGGAGAAGATGAGGATAATAGAAGGCGGATTAAGTACTCCTCTTACAGAAAATGTTCAGTTTGTAGCAGTAGATGCATTGAATAATAAATGGATCGGCACGGTTTCTTCAGGACTTTTATATGTTTCTCCAGATGGTTCGACATTACTTGCAAGATATAACGTTTCAAATTCGCCTTTGACTGACAACAGAATACTTTCAATTATTGTATCACCTAAAACAGGTGTAGCATATTTCGGCACACAGAAAGGTTTGGTTTCATTACAAACCATAGCTGTTGAACCACTTTCAGAATGTGGTAAAATTACTGCCGGCCCAAATCCTTTTGAAATACCAGGCAATACAACTTTAAAAATAGACGGACTTGTAGCTGAATCAACAGTTAAAATTCTCTCTGTCAGCGGCACTTTAGTTGCAGAATTTCAGAGTCCGGGAGGCAGAATAGCTGAATGGGATGGCAGGGATATGAACGGTAACTACGTTTCAAGCGGAGTTTATATTATTGCCGGCTACAATAAAGATGCCAGCAAGGTTTGTACAGGCAAGGTTGCCGTAATAAGGAAATAGATTCTTTTCAGCAGACCATATGTCTGTTTTGACCTATCAGATTGAAGATGTTTACCTCATTTCAATAAGTTGTGATAAATAAAGATCATATTTTATATCTGTGTATTTCTGCAATCGGAATCCTGTATCTTTCCCAGTTAATACAAAAGTTTGAATATTCTGCAGACGATACATTTATTTATCTTCAGTATGCACGGAATGTAGTTTCAGGAAACGGATTTTCCTTCAACCCGGGTGAACCCAGTTACGGTGTAACGAGTCCTCTCTGGGTTTTTATCCTGACATTCGCATATTTTTTAAATGTAAATCCGTTCTGGTTTGCAAAATCAGCTGATCTTTTATTTGCAGTTTTATCGTGCATTATGTTCTTCCGGCTCACGGGATTTTTTTTCCGCAACGATATTTACTTACGTTCAGCTGCAATGCTGATGTTCTGTCTTAATCCATGGTTTGTCAGGTGGACTTTTACAGGCATGGAAACGAGTCTGGCTGTTTTTCTGGTAATCAGTATTTTTTACTTTTATTATTCAGAAAGATTTGATTTCATGTTCTTCCTACTTGGTCTGGTTTTTCTTGTAAGACCTGAAACATTTGTTCTTACAATCATACTTGCTTTATTTGTTTTCTTCAGAAAAATATCAGAATCAAAATTCAGTCCCCGTGAAGTTCTCTTATGGGGTATTTTGTTTGCAACATCAGTTCTGCCGTTTCTCATTTATGCAAAGTTTAGTTTCGGGACGATAATTCCAAACACGGCATCAGGCAAGTCAACATTTACTTTCAGTTTCAATACCATAGTGAATCAGTTATGGCATATTTTGAAAACTCTTGCAGGTGCTTCACTTCCCGAACTGCTGCTTTCTATGGTTTTCCTTCTTTTTGCGATTCAAAAAAGAAATACACTGAAAACGCTGTCTCTTATGTTCTGGATATCTGGTCTTGTTTTTTTATATGTTATTACAGATGCTGACGTGATTTCAAGATATCTGCTCGTTATTTCTCCTTTTTTAATAATACTTGGACTTAATACGGTATTAATTTCCGGGGATTTCCGTTACAAGCTGGGGATAATAGTAATTATTTGTTCTTGAGTGTATTCACAGTTTGTGTTTTATAAATTTGTCAAACCCAGTACAGATGATTTTACAGCAGGGTTGAATGAATGTTTCAAGCCTTTAGGGATTTGGATAAGAGAAAACACTCCACAGAACAGCAGGATTTTTCTTAATGATGTGGGGGTAGTAGGTTATTATTCACAGAGATATATAATAGATGCAGCTGCATTAATTAACAGAGATCTGAATCTGAACAGGAAAATAATGAGCTTTGAACTTGAAAAGAGAGCATATCCGCACAAAATGTTGGATGAGGTTGTGGCAGATTATATAATTGAACGGGATGTAAACGAAGAAAATGTTTTACAGGAATCAGGAAATTACAGATTTGAATTAAAATTAATTAAAAAATTTCCAAGTCTGGGAATACGGGATTCTTCACCACGATACTATAAACTCTATAAAGTAATAAAAAAGAATTAAATGTTGGTAATACCTGTAATTGATATAAAAAACGGTAAGTCCGTAAGAACTGTTGAAGGACTTGAAGATAAGACTATTTATTATTCGGAAAGTCCTATCAATCTGGCTAGGCTTTTAAGAAAGGAAAACGCTAAGGTAATACATATTACAGATCTTGATGGAGCATATTACGGAGTAAGGAAAAATGATACGATTATCAGTGAAATTACGAGTTCAGTAGGAGTTCCGGTTCAGTTAGGAGGTGGAATAAGAAGCTATGAAACTGCAAGCAGATTACTGGGAGAACTCGGTGTTTACAGAATTGTAATAGGTACATCAGCCATAGACAATATTGATCTGATTCAACGTCTGCTTGAAGATTTCGGTAAAAATAAAATAGTAATCAGTGTTGATGCAAGAAATGGCTATGTTACAAAAGACGGATGGAGTAATTTAACAAATATAAAAGCAGTGGATTTTGCCCTTGGTATGAAATCGCTTGGAGTTGAAAGAATAATTTATCAGGACGTTTCTAGAGTCGGTTCTTTAACCGGACCTGATATAGAAGGCACCAAAGAAATTGCCGTACAAACCGGACTTAAAGTAACGGCAGCAGGCGGAGTGTCCGGATATAAGGATCTCAAGGCACTATTGGAGCTTGAAAAATACGGCGTTGATTCAGTTATGATGAGCAGGGCACTTTATGAAAACAGATTTCCCTGTCAGGCGATATGGCGTGAACAGGAGAAAATTGATACTTCGCTTGATCTTCCGGAGATAAAATAGAGCCTTGCAAAGAAAATTAACTATATCAGTTTTACTTTTATCAGTTATATTTTTTTTCATATTTCAGATCCTCAAATTCAGTTACTCACCGGATGATACTTACATTTATCTTAAATATTCCAAGAACATTGCTAACGGAAACGGTTTTTCCTTTAACACGGGAGAGCCAAGCTACGGGGTAACAAGTTTTATCTGGGCTGTTTTTTTAAGCACCCCATTTCTGTTCGGGACAGACGGATTCTGGTTTGCGAAATTTGCAGATCTTCTGGTATTTATCTCTGCAGCCTTTGTTTTTTACAGACTGGTTTCTTTCTTCTTCTCCGATTTTAACATCCGGCTTATATCTGTTTCATTATTTCTGATTAATCCATGGGTAATACGTTCTGTTTTCACCGGTATGGAAACATCTCTTGCAATACTTATAATACTGATTGTATTTCAGTTTTTTTACCAAAGAAAATATTACCTGGGGTTTTTCTTTTCTGGTCTTTCTCTGTTTATTAGACCAGAGACAGCAGTTATAGTTCCGGTTCTTATCCTTACCTTGATTTTTGATAATAGTCTGGAATTAAACAGAAAATTAAGAATTATTGTTTTGTGTGTTATTGTTTTTTTAATGACTGTAACACCATTTTTAGTTTACTCTAATTTAACCTTTGGAACATTTCTTCCCAATACAGTATCTGGTAAAGCGTCCCTGAATTTTGTTCCATCTGATATTTTTCCTGATGTTAAAAGAATTTTTACAGTATTTGCATTGATTCAACCATTTGAAATATTTTTTGCTCTACTTGGACTAATATTGATAATTAAAGAAAAGGATTTCAGATATATTCCATTGATATTGTGGATAGGAGGATTACTTCTTTTGTACCTGATTGCTTCGGCAGCTGTGATGGCAAGATATTTTATGATAGTCTATCCGTTTGTACTTGTCATAGCTATGAGATTTTTTGAACAGCTTACAATAAGGAATTATTATTATAGCCTGATTTTAATAATCATTATGTTTGTTTACTCTTCCTTTATTTTCTTTAGGTATGTGAAACCTTATAGTGATAATTTTACAGCCGGAGTAGAACAATGTTTAATACCTCTTGGGAAATGGATTGAAAATAACACGCCAGCTGGCAGCAGAATTTTGGTAAACGATGTAGGAGCTATAGGTTACAATACTTCCAGATATATAATTGACGCAGCGGCACTTATAAACAGAGATCTCGAACTAAACAAAAAGATATTGTCTTTGTCTGTGTATCAAAAGGAAAATCCTCACCTTATGTTAGATTTTATAGAAACTGATTATTTAGTAGAAAAGAAATCTTTACCGGTTCCTGTCACCGAAACAAAGAATTACAGGCTGGAATTACTTGAAAAATGGGTATTCCCTCAAATGTGGGTTTTCGATCCCAATCCTCAGTATTTTTTTCTTTATAAGGTTCAGAAAAAAGTAAGGTAATATCTTAACCATTAAATCGTAAATATATTTTAAATATTTTTGTACTGAATCAAGGAGAGAATATAAGTGCATAGAATTATAAAAGCACCTACAGGTACGAATTTATCATGTAAAAACTGGATAACCGAGGCAGCTATGAGAATGCTTATGAATAATCTTGATCCGGATGTTGCGGAGAAACCTGATGAACTGATAGTTTACGGAGGCGGAGGTAAAGCAGCACGTAACTGGGAATGTTATGATAAGATAATAGAGTCACTGAAAAATCTTGAAATTGATGAAACACTTCTTGTTCAGTCAGGCAAGCCGGTTGCTATATTCAAAACCTATAGTGATGCTCCAAGGGTTATAATCTCCAATGCTCAGCTTGTTCCAGCCTGGGCAACGTGGGATGAATTCCGCAAACTTGATGCTCTTGGACTAACAATGTACGGGCAGATGACAGCGGGCTCATGGATTTACATAGGATCTCAGGGAATTTTACAGGGAACATATGAAACGTTTGCAGCCTGTGCAGACAAACATTTTGACGGAACGCTTGAGGGCAGATTCGTTTTAACGTCTGGCCTTGGCGGAATGGGAGGAGCTCAGCCTCTTGCTGCAACAATGAACGGTGCGGCATTTTTAGGTGTTGATGTTGATCCGGACAGAATCAGAAAAAGAATCGATACAGGATACTGCGATGTAATGACATTTGATATTGATGAAGCACTGAAAATAGTGCTTGAGGCTAAACAGAAAAAACTGGCTAAGTCAGTTGGTCTTGTCGGTAATGCAGGTGAAGTTCTCCCTGAGCTTCTGAGAAGAAATATAATTCCAGACGTTGTTACTGATCAGACTTCTGCACATGATATGCTGAACGGATATGTTCCGATGAACATGAAACTTGAGGAGGCTTTTGAGCTGAGGAAAACTGACCCGGAGAAGTACATCAAGCTCTCACGGGAAACCGTTGTAATTCACTGCCGTGCAATGTATGAGTTTATGCAGAGAGGTTCGGTAGTGTTTGATTACGGTAACAATATCCGCGGTGAAGCATATAATAACTGTTTCAAATCAGCTTTTGAAATACCCGGATTTGTTCCTGAATACATCCGTCCTTTGTTCTGTGACGGTAAAGGTCCTTTCAGATGGGCAGCTTTAAGCGGTGATCCAAATGATATATTTATAACAGATGAATATGTAATTAAAACTTTCCCTGAAAACAAGGCTCTTATCAGATGGATTGAAAAAGCTCAGAAAAAGGTTCACTTTCAGGGACTGCCTGCCAGGATATGCTGGTTAGGTTACGGAGAGCGTGCGAGGATGGGGAAAATTTTTAATGACCTCGTCCGTGAAGGGAAAGTCAAGGCACCTATAGTTATAGGCCGAGACCATCTGGATTGCGGAAGTGTAGCTTCACCGAATCGTGAAACAGAGAAGATGAAAGATGGCTCTGATGCGATAGCTGACTGGCCAATACTTAACTTCGCGTTGAATGCAATTGGCGGGGCAAGCTGGGTTTCACTTCATCACGGTGGCGGAGTTGGAATCGGACTTTCTATTCATGCGGGTATGGTAATAGTAGCTGATGGAACAGATGAAGCTGAAAAAAGATTACAGAGAGTTCTTACTTACGATACGGCTATGGGAATAGTGCGTCATGCTGATGCGGGATATGAAAGAGCAGTTGAGAATAAGAGAAAATTCGGAATTAATATGCCTATGATAGAATGAAAAAATTTGACATACCTGTTTACTACCGAAGTTCAGTAATATCTCAGATTAAAAATTTCAGGAAACTTACGGACCCGCGTAAGAAAGATTATTCTCCCTCAGTTCTTGATTTCGGACCTGTGGTTTTTCTTATTGCAAGACATTTCGGATTTTGTTACGGAGTAGAAAACGCCATCGAGATAGCTTATAAGTCCATAGAGGAAAATCCGGACAAAAGGGTTTTTCTTCTAAGTGAGATGATACATAATCCAAGTGTTAATGAAGATTTAAGACAAAGAGGTGTTAGATTTATCAGAGAGTACAGCGGCAGACAGCTCATTGACTGGGATGAGCTTAAATCAGAAGACATTGTTATAGTGCCAGCTTTCGGGACTACACTTGAAATTTATGAACTTTTAAGGAAAAAGGGTATAGATCCCTATAGATATGATACCACCTGTCCCTTTGTTGAAAAGGTCTGGAACAGGGCTGAAGCTTTAGGGAAGAAAGGTTTCACTATAGTAGTTCACGGTAAATACAAGCATGAGGAAACAATAGCGACATTTTCTCATTCACGCAAGAACTCGCCAACTGTTATAGTAAGAAATATACAGGAAGCATCCGTCCTGGCTGATATAATTACCGGCAGAATTCCGGAAGTAAAGTTTTATGAATATTTTAAAGGTAAATATTCTGAAGGATTTAATGTTTCATCTGATCTTTCAAGGATTGGTGTCGTCAATCAGACAACTATGCTTGCAACCGAGACACAGGAAATTTCAGAGCTTCTGAAAAATGCAATGTCACAAAGATACGGTCCGGAAAAAGTAGCTGAACACTGGGCTGATACAAGTGATACTTTATGTTATGCAACTTATGACAATCAGTATGCTACAATGGGAATGCTTGAGCATGAGGCAGATCTTGCAATTGTTGTTGGCGGATATAACAGTTCAAACACTTCACATATTGTAGAATTATGTATGGAGAAACTTCCGGTGTTTTTTATCTCATGTGCAGATAAAATTATTTCCTCTTCATCAATCAAACATTTCAGTATAATTACTCACGAAGAAGTTATTACCGAAAACTGGATGCCTGAAAAAGATATTGTTAAAATCATGCTTACCAGCGGAGCATCGTGTCCAGATGCTATAATGGATGAGGTGCTGAATAAGATAGTTTCATTTTTTCCTGGTTCAAAGAGTCTTGAAGATGTACTTAATGCTTATGTATCAGCCCAGTAACCGTTCACTTACTTCCCTGTAAGCTGCATCCACATCTCCAAGGTCAAACCTGAAAACGTCCTTATCAAGTTTTCTTCCGGTTTTAATGTCCCAGAGCCTGCATGTATCGGGTGTGATTTCGTCTCCTAAAATTATTCTTCCGTTTTTATCTTTTCCGAATTCAAGTTTGAAGTCCACAAGTTTTAATCCCTTTTTTCTGAATAAAGGTATAAGAACAGAGTTAATTTTCAGTGCAAGTTTTTTCAGTGTTAGCAGGTCTTTTTCATTACCTAATTTCATTGCTAGTGCATGTGAGTCTGAAATCATGGGATCACCAAGGGCATCGTTTTTATAATAAAATTCCACTATTGGTTTCGGAAGAATCTGTCCTTCCCTGAAACTTGTTTTCTTTAAAAGACTGCCAGCAGCTATATTTCTTACAACAACTTCTATGGGAATTATTTTTAATTTATGAATTACCATTTCAGTGGGAGATATCTGTTTAACCAAATGAGTCTTTATCCGCTTTTTTTCAAGATATCTGAATATATAATCCGTAAGCCCGCAGTTGATTATCCCTTTGTTGAGGATTTTCCCTTTCTTCTGAGCGTTAAATGCTGTAGCATCATCTTTGAATTCCTGAATCAGAAGTCCTTTTAATCCCTTAATGGTGTATAACTTCTTTGCTTTTCCTTCATATATTAGTTTATTTTTCCTATATGGTGTCATATTTTTTTAATTTCAGCAAACTTAAAAATAAGTCATTCAAATTACAATCCAATGGAATAAATTTCATATATAAGTTTTTATTTTTGTTCTTAAGTTTAATTAGCTGTTTGATTTACCTATTCTCTTAAAGTGATTTTGGATATTTTTGAATCACTTGAAGGCTTCTTTTAAAGAAATATTCCGTAATCTTCCGGCTCTGGAAACTGAGAGACTAAGGCTCAGGAAACTTTCACTGAGAGACGCTACTGATATTTATGAATATGCAAGTTCACCGGAGGTGTCTGAACATGTTAGCTGGGAATATCACAGAGATATTTCTGATTCTGTGAGGTTTCTGAGAACCATAGTTCAGCAATATGAATCCGGTCTTCCTTCACCGTGGGGAATTGTTCTGAAGAACGAGCGTAAATTAATAGGCACTATTGGTTTTCATACTTATTCACCTGAAAATTTCTATGGTGAGATAGGATACGCTTTGTCAAACCGGTACTGGAACAACGGATATATGACAGAGGCATTCAAAGAAGTGCTGAGGTTCGGATTTGAAGTTCTTAAACTTAATAGAATAGAAGCAACCTGTAAGCCAATGAATATCCGATCTGAAAGGGTGATGATAAAATGCGGGCTTAAATTTGAAGGACTGCTAAGGCAGAGGTTATTTACAAAAAATTCATTCCATGATTTAAAGATTTTTTCAATTCTCAAATCAGAATATTTCAAGCTCTGATGGCAAAGAAAAAGAAAGACGATCTTATACAGATTTTAACGGAACGGGCTGGAAATTATATGGGTAAGGGAGTTAATCACGAGAACAAAGAATTTAAAGGGAATCTTGAACTGAAACCAATCATTGATAATAAAGGTATTCTTTTGAAATATCTTGCCGTGGGTACTGAGGGTACTGAGTTTAAAAAAGATTCAACATTATATAATGTTGAAACCGTATTATATAATGAAGAAGTTACATTAATTTGCAGAGACAATAATAATGAGATATGTCTCTGGACTCTGAATAACAATATAGGAACTCTCCAGAAGTTTGAGCTGAGGCGTTTCAGACATGTTTCGAAGAACCGTATGATAATAATATTCGGATATGGGGATAAAGAAGACAATCAGATTTTCCGTGAGGAGATTACAGTAGAACTATGGGAAAACGGAGATTTAAGCTATAACTATTCATGGGGAGAATCCGGGGGACACTACATTTCTCGTTCCACGGTCAGAATGAAAAAAACAAGTTAGATGATGAAATGTTATAAGAAACTTTTAGTAACGCTTTTCGTATTCCTCATCACCAGTGGATCTGATTCGCAGACACAGTTTTCATCAGCATTCAGAATAGCAAGACTGAAATATTCCGGAGGAGGAGACTGGTATAACGATCCGTCAGCGGAAGTGAATATGATGAACTATCTCAGACAACATACAGTTATTGATGTTGATGAACCGAAGTTTTACACTGTTGATATAGCAAGTGATGAGATTTTCAACTATCCGTTTATAGTTATCACCGGACATGGTAATATTTCTTTTTCGGAAAGTGAGGTTAGAAGGCTTAGAACCTATCTTGAGCGGGGAGGTTTTCTTTTTGCTGATGATGATTACGGAATGGACAAAGCCTTCAGAAGGGAAATGGGAAAGGTTTTTCCGGATCAGAAGATGCAGGAGCTACCGTTTAATCATGAAATTTATTCATCTCACTTTAATTTTCCTTCAGGATTACCGAAAATACATGAACACGACGCCAAGCCTCCTCAGGGTTTCGGGTATTTTCTAAACGGCAGGCTTTGTGTCTTCTACACTTATGAAACCAATATTACAGACGGATGGGCTGATCCGAGAGAACATGATGATCCGCCCGAGAAACGTGAGGAAGCTTTTAAAATGGGCACGAACATTATTGTCTATGCACTTTCAAACTAACTTATCTCCAGTTCCTCCTCTTGGCATCTGAAGGGATTTCCACTCTGAAGTCAATGTAACTCTGATTCAGACTGACGTTATCCATAGTTATCCTGAAATACTCTTTCTGTTTAGGTCTTCTGATTTCTACTTTTTTGGCGTAATTGTTTCCGTTATATGAGGAAAAGTCAGAAAACTCAAAAGATATAAGTGTTTCACCTTTTTTGTTCATATAGAGATATTTGTTAACAAAATAGTTTTCCCTGTCAATCCAATATTTGCGAGTTATGGTTCCTCTTTTAAGTGAGATAAGGATCTGATTTCCTTCCTCGCTTAAGTTAAGTTCATCTTTTTTCCCCCGTGGTATTCTCACTGTACCTGAAAAGCAATTTAAAAGGTCATCAAATGTACATCTGATCCTTGTGAGCTGTCCTATATTAAGTATGCTGGTTGAGCCAGTTGTTGCTACGTCATTGAGATCGTCAAAGAAAATAAATCTTTCTCTGTTGAAATGTCCGCATGCCACATCTATACCCAAAGGTCCTTCTATCTTAAACCACACATCATCTTTTTTCTTAACATGTATTTCGATTGAGCCTGTCTCATCAACTTTAGGAGTTTTAACCTTTATTTCTCCGGTTGATATTATATTATCTATCTCTGCAGAGCGTTTATTCACTTCCTTTATTATTCTGATTATCTCTGCTTTTTGCGGATCGGTTTCTTCTGTTTCAAGGGAATCCTCTGTCTGACTTATGGTTGTGTCACTTTCATCCTGGCTATATGTGACATCCAACCTTATGAGTGTAGAAAGTATAATGAGTAACGTAAAAGTTTTCATCTTTTTTCCCCTCTTTTTTATATATAACTAATTCTAATTAAGTGTTAAATTAGTAAATAATCATAAGTGTTTCATCACTTTTATACAGTAGAATTTTTAAACACAAAGTATGATAAAAAACAGAACAGAAAAGGATTCTTTAGGAGAAGTTAAGGTTCCTTCTCATGCTTACTATGGCGTACAGACTCAAAGGGCAGTAGAAAATTTCCCCGTTAGTTCTCTGAAAGCTCATCCAGTCTTAATTGAAGCTTATGTTTATATAAAAAAAGCTGCTGCTATGACTAACAGTTCTTTGGGTCTTTTGGACAGGAAAAAAGCTCAGGCTATTATAAAGGCTTCAGATGAGATTCTAAACGGGAAACACAGGGAACACTTCGTTGTTGACGTTTATCAGGCAGGAGCCGGCACTTCACATAATATGAACACAAATGAAGTTCTGGCAAACCGTGCAATTGAACTGCTTGGAGGAAGTAGAGGTGATTACAGTATAATTCATCCCAACGATCACGTTAATATGGCTCAGTCAACAAACGATACCTTTCCGACAGCAATGCGTATAGCTTCACTGAGAATGACAGAAAGTTTTTTACCTGTAATAAAAAATTTTCGGAATACTCTCAGAAAGAAATCACGTGAATTTTCAAAAGTAATAAAATCAGGAAGGACTCATCTTCAGGATGCAGCTCCTGTAACGCTTGGTCAGGAATTTTCAGGGTATGCTGAAACGGTTTCGAGACATTATGATATTATAAAATCCACTCAGAAGTATCTTCTTGAGCTGGGGATAGGAGGAACAGCTGTCGGAACGGGACTGAATACACATGTGAATTACAGAAAACTTATGGTCAAGAACCTTTCTGCAATTACAGGATACAGATTCAGGCAGGCTAAAAATTATTTTGAGGCTATGCAGAGTATGCTTCCTTTCATGCATCTCTCTTCAGCTATAAATAATTTTGCTCATGATCTTACCAGAATCACAAATGATATACGGCTTATGGCATCAGGACCCACAACGGGATTTGCTGAGATAATTTTACCTGCTGTTCAACCTGGTTCTTCAATTATGCCGGGTAAGGTTAATCCATCTATGGCAGAGATGATGAATCAGGTGCTTTATCAGGTGATGGGGAATCATCAAACCGTGATGATGTGTTCTCAGGCGGGACAACTTGAATTAAATGTAATGATGCCTGTTATGATATTTAACATAATATGGATGATAGAAATTTTCAGGAATGCACTTAAAGTGTTTGACAGTAAGTGTGTTGCGGGCATTAAAGCTGATAAGAAGAAATGCCGTGAATATGCAGAGAAATCTATCAGTATAGTTACTGCTTTGAATCCTATAATCGGATATGCAAAGGCGGCCGAGATTGCAAAGGAATCGGTTAAAACAGGCCGCTCAATTATGGACGTGATTCGTTCAAAAAAGATAATGTCTGAAAAAGAATTGAACAAGGTTCTGGATTTAATGAAGCTTACTAAACCGGGATTATAATCTATGAAAATCATTTATCAGAAAACTGAAGATGGTTATATTACTAACATTGATATGGAGACTTTTGAGAATGTTATACTGAAGAATTTCGACAGAGTCAATATTATTGATATCAGAACCCCAGATAATTTTTCAGAGGGTCATATAGAAGGCTCCATTAATATAGATATGATGGATCCGTCTTTCGCTGAAAAACTTGATAAGCTTGACAGAGATAAGGTATATTATATAGTTTCAGATAATCTGAGTTTATGTGGATTAACAAAAGTAATAATGGACAAGATGAGATTTAAATTCGTTCATGACATAAAAGGCGTTATTTCAGAATACAGGGGAAACTTAGTTAAATCCATTTAACTGCTTTTTGAACCCAACCAGAGCTGAAATAGATTTCTCAAAACTTTCTTTTAATGTAAAGGAAATAAGAAAACATATCAGAAAAAATTCCGCCGGGAAAAACATAAAGATATGCGGAGTGGTTAAAGCTAATGCTTATGGACACGGTATAGAGGAAGTAAGCATGAAGCTTGTTCAGTTAGGAACAGATTTTCTGGGAGTTGCAAATTATGATGAAGCTATAAAATTAAGGAGACTGATTCCAGATTCACCTATACTTGTTTTCGGGACACTGATACATTCTAAACTTGAACCACAGAAATATGTAACATTGCTCTACAGACATGACCTTACAGCAACGGTGGCATCTCTTGATACAGCAAGGTTTCTTGATTATTACAGTGCAAGATTCAGAAAGAAGTTCAAAGTACATATAAAAATAGATACAGGTATGAGGCGTATAGGCTTTGATTATAAGAGGGCTGTTCAGAATGTAGAGAAAATTGCCATGATGAAGAATCTTGAACTTGAAGGCATTTACACACATTTTGCAACATCTGAAGAGAAGGATAAGTCTTTCTGTAAGCTGCAGCTGCTAAGATTTAAAGAGGTTCTGCATAAACTTAAAAAGTGTGGTATAGAGTTTCCCTATGTTCATGCAGCTAACAGCGGTGCAATTCTTGATATGAAAGAAACCTATTTTAATATGGTAAGGCCTGGTATTCTGCTTTACGGATATTATCCGTCGAATTCAGTTAAGAACAAGATTCCTCTGAAGCCGGTGATGAATTTCAAATCCAAGATAACTTACATAAAAAAAGTTGAAAAAGGAGAAGGGGTATCCTATGGCAGGAAATACCGTGCTCCAGGGGATATTTTCATAGGTTCTATACCTGTAGGATACGGAGATGGTTTCTGGAGGAGACTGTCGGGGAAAACAAAACTTTTGATAAGAAATAAATTCTACAGGCAGGTTGGTATAATTACAATGGACTGGCTTATGGCTGAGCTTGGTGAGAGATATACGGTGAGAATCGGAGACGATGTGCTTCTTATGGGAGAAGAAAACGGTTTTAACCTTGGAGCTGATAAGTTAGCCTCAATCTGCGGTACAATTCCATATGAACTGCTCTGTTCAGTTGCAGACAGAGTGGAAAGAGTTTATCTCAACAGATGAGTTTTAAGAAAGATTACATAAATTATCTGCTTCATAGACTGATAAACTCTGCTGAAAATAATCTACATAACAATCAAAGAGTCAGGAACATAGCAGAGAAAATTATTTCAGCAAATGATATTGTTAAGATAACTTTTCTGGTTGGGAAGACAGCTGGTATGGAAATGTTGTTTAAATACCTTCTCTACATTTCTGACAAAATAGATAAATCCCAGATTTCAATTTTCAACTTAAAGGAAAATTTTCAGTATGACCTTAAGAATCTCGAGAAAATTTTCAGTGATATATCAGAATATGAAGCGAAAACCGAAGACGAAATCATTAAGATAGATGAAAGCAATGATTTAGCTGAGACACCGGAAACAGAGATAACGGTTGAGGAGAAAGAACCTGATGTAATTCAGATAACGGAGGATATTTACGAGGAGGAAGAGCGTGACCCATTAGGAAATGATGAATCACTTACACTGATTGAAAACAGGGATTACACAAGCGAAGTTTTCGAGCTTGACTCAGAAGGAAGTGAAGAAAATCTGTCTGAAGAAACAGAAAAAGTGACTTCAGAACAGCATGAAAAGTTACCAGACCTGGAAATAGAAATCAGGAAAACTGTTTTGCAGGATGATGGCGTGAAGGAAGAAACAGTTACCAATGAAGCATATAACAGATTCGAAACAAGATTTTTTGAAGATGTAAAGATTCTTGAGAAGCTCTTTTCTTCCGTTGAAAGAGACTGTAACTCTGAAAACAAGGATCGTATAAAATGTCTGCAATCTCTAACGGAGATTATAGGAATTACTTCAGAATTATCAGGGCTTGCACGCCAGTTGTCATTTGATCTTATTGCTGACATTTTCCATACAATGAACATGTATTTCACCAAGGCGATAAGTGATCCCGGAGTTATTAGTTCCGACAGACTCAAGTTATTTGATTCATCTCTTGCTCTTGTAAACAGTCTTATTAAAAATGAAGATTATCTTAATTATGATTATGTAATTGATAAAATAGAAAGACTTAAATCGGAAATAAGCAGTGAAGAAGCAGAAGAAGTAACAAAATATGTAACTGAAGATGATGCAGATGGTATTAAAGAATCGGGTGAAAAGGAAGAAACTGAAGTGTATGAAAGTGAAGAATATATTTCATCTGATACAAAAGACATTTCTAAATCAATTAGCGAAAAACAGGATCCGGTTAATTTCAAACTCAGGTATCTCATTAAGGAATTTGAAAGAATCTTCAAGGACATATCTGAACTCAGCAAAGAGTATGATAAGTATGAGGCAATTGAAAGATCTGCTGAACTCAATCAGGTGCTTAGACTTATAGCCAGAATTGCATCATCAGCAAGGATGGATGACGTGCTAAGACTTGCAGAAGTTACGTATGTTTTCCTGAAATATGTCAGGGATTACAGGATGAACCTGCTTGAAACTGAAATACAGCAGATTATCAAATATATCATTTTCACATTCAAGATGCTTTTAACCAACAGGAAACCTGAGGACTTTAACGTTCTCGTTCAGCACCTTAATAATCCAGTTAAAATTTTCACAGAGGGGTAAAAAATGAAATCTTATGCTATTGTAATGGCTGGCGGAGTTGGAGCAAGGTTCTGGCCTTACGGAACTTCCAAGTTCCCCAAACAATTTCTTCCCATATCGGATACCAGGGATTCTATGCTTCAGCTCACCATTAAAAGACTTCTGGATTTGTTTGATATGGAAAATATATTTGTTGTCACAAACAAACAATATATCAGCCTTGTTAAAAATCAGCTGCCTAAACTTCCTAAAGATAACATAATAGGAGAACCTGTTGGAAGGAACACGGCACCCTGTATCGGGCTTGCCTGCACAATATTAAGACAGTTTGATGAAAAAGCCAATATGTTTGTTGTTCCTGCTGATCACCTGATAGAAAATCAAAAAGAATTTAACAGATCAGTTAGTGCTGGACTTAAATTCATAGAGTCCAACGATTCAATAGTCACGCTTGGCATTGTCCCGACACATCCGGAGACCGGATATGGCTATATACAGTTTCTGGAAGATGCTTACTACAGAGATGAGGAATTTTCGAAAGAAATTTATAAAGTTAAGACTTTTGCGGAAAAACCTTCACTTGACGTAGCTAAGGTTTTTTTAGAAAGCGGGGATTTTCTGTGGAACAGCGGAATGTTTATTTTCCGGGCAGATGTTATGATTCAGCAGATTGAGAAGTTTTTACCGGATTTATTTCACCAACTGAAAAAAATTGAGAAAGCCGTACATTCTTCAGATTACGAGAAGGTTCTGGAAAAGGTATTCGGTGAAATTAAAGGTATTTCAATTGATTACGGCGTGATGGAAAAATCAAAGAATGTTTATGTTATTAAATCTGATTTTAAGTGGAGTGACCTTGGAAGTTGGGATGAAGTTTACAGGATAAAGGCTAAGGATTTAAACGGAAATGTTATAATAGGTGACACCTATGTAAAAAATTCTTCCGGTAATCTTATAATGTCGCCAAAAGGTTTTACTGGTGTGATCGGAGTTGATGATATGATAATTATAAATACCAAGGAAGGTGTGCTAATATGCAAGAGAGAAAGATCTCAGGACGTTAAGGAAATAGTGGATTATTTAAGAAGAAAGGGGCTCAGTGATTTTATATGATAAAGAGAATTTCACATATTGGAATAGCTGTAAGAGATTTAAATAAAGCTTCAGAGGTGTTTGGAAAGCTTTTGAACTCAACTCCCAGCAATGTTGAATATGTTGCTGAACAGAAAGTAAATGTAGTAAAGTTTAAAGTCGGAGAGTCAACGATAGAACTTCTTCAGGGAACTGACACGGATTCTCCAATTACTAAATACTTAGAAAAACGAGGGGAAGGCATTCATCATGTTGCTTTCGAAACTGATGATATACATAAGGAAATCATCAGGCTTGATTCAGAAGGTCTTGAGTTAATAAACAAAGAACCCAAGGTAGGCTCAGACAGCATGCTTATTGCTTTCCTGCATCCTAAATCTCTCTGCGGAGTTTTAACAGAAGTTTGCAAACATCGTTAAATCTGATTTGGCAGAACTGAAAAAAGTTTTATTTCTCTCGGAAGGACAACTTGGAGATTGTCTTGTGCTAACGCCGGCTTTAAGAGCCTTAAAAGAAAAGTTCCCTCATTTACATATTACTGTATTAGTGATGTACAGAAGAAATTATGCTTATTTCTGGAATGGTAATCGGGAAAACTATCCGGATGTAGCCTGCATCAAACCAAGTAACTTTACCGGAACAGCTGAGGTATTTAAAGATAATCCATATGTTGACAGTGTATTTGAGATGGACAGGGGAGCAATCAGAAAATTAAAGGGACTCCAGAGAATAAAAACGGAAATAAGGAATATTTTTACACTCAGGGCTGAAGGATTTGATGCAGTTATTTGTAATTTCCCTGAGGACAGGTTTTCAATTTACGCTTTTCTTTCCGGCGCTAAATTCAGGATCGGTGAAAGGCCTTCAGCATTTAGTTTCCTTCTTAACAGAAAAACGGATGTAAGTCAAGAAGAAAAGGGAGTTCTGGAGTATTTTATATCACTTCTTTCGCCACTTGGTGTTGAAAATGGAAAAAAAGATTTATTCTTCAACGTATCTGAAGAAGATGTGAAGTGTGCCGGTAGTTTTCTGCGAGAAAGCGGATGTCTGGAGTCAGATATAATAGTTGGAATTCACCCGGGTTCCAGTCAGGATGACAGGAAGTGGCTTCCTCAGATGTTTTCACTTCTGATTGATAGGATAAGGGACAAATGCAAAATCGTTATATTATATTCAGATTACGATGCAGATTTTGTTAATGAGATAAGAAGAAATTCGGAATCAGAAGTATTGACCGTAAGAACTGAATCACTGAAAACACTGGCTGCATACATAAAAAACTGCAGGTTCTGTATAACACATAGTTCAGGACCGAGGCATCTTGCGGCAGCAATAGGTGTTCCGGTAATAGGACTTTTTGAAAAAAGAGACGATATCAGGTGGGGCATATATGACACCGTTAAATATCCGGTGATTAAAACCAGAAAGGGATGCCCCGTTTGTCCGGCGGATAAATGTCTCGGGATTATTCCGGATGGTAAATACGGTTCATATTGTATGCGTAATATAGATTCAGATGAGGTGTTTGATAAAGTAAATGAATTCATAGAGCAACATGGAAATTCTTTTCCGAAACAGATATGAGAATTTATATTTTAGCTTTTTGTTTGATCTTAAATTATATGAAAACTCATTCACAGAATGACGTAATAAATAACTTGAAGTGGATCGCAGATAACTGGATATATTCTGATGATTCAAAAAATTTAGTTATATACGAGAGCTGGGAGAAAACTGAAAAGGGTTATAAAGGTTATTCTAAAAAAGTAAAAGACGGTAAAACAGTATTTGAGGAATTTCTTTCTGTTGAAAAGGAGGACGGCGAGATATTCTATATTGCTGATGTTAGCCACAATCCGAAACCTGTGAAATTCAGGCTGACCTGTAATGACCTGAATGAAGTTGTTTTTGAAAATCCAGAACATGATTTTCCGAAGAAAATAAGATATAAGCTTATCGATGATAAGGAACTTGATGTTTTGATTCAGGGAGAAGTGAATGGAACTATAAGAACTGTTAATTACCTTATGTCAAGAATTAAATAAATTTAACCTTATATGCAGGAATACAGTATTGAAAAATTAACAGAACTTGCACTTGGATATTTGCCTAAGTTGGCTCTTGCTATTATCACTCTGATAGCAGGCTTGTGGTTTATAAAACGTATGGTTAGGCTCATTGGAAAGGTTATGGATGCAAGGCAATTAGATCCTTCATTAAAACCTTTTCTTACAGGAATAGCACGTGTGGGGATGATTCTGCTTTTAGTCATAAGCGTTATGCAGATGATAGGAGTGGAAATGACTTCTTTTATTGCATTGATAGGTGCAGCAGGACTTTCAGTGGGCATGGCTCTGTCGGGCTCTCTTCAGCATTTTGCAGGAGGGGTTTTGCTTCTTATTTACAAACCATTCAGAGTAGGAGACGTAATAGAGGCTCAGGGACAGAGAGGTATAGTTCAGGAGATTGGTATGTTCTCTACCATTATAAATACAATAGACAATAAGAGGATTTTTATTCCTAACGGACCTCTTTCAACTGGAACGATAATAAATTTCACGGCTGAGGATAAACGCAGATTAGATATGGAATTAAGCGTAAGTTGTCGTAATGATATTGATGAAATAAAATCTATTATAAAACAGATACTGAATTCAGAAAACAAAGTTTTAAAAGAACCTGAGCCTTTTATAGGCGTATCAGGGATTTCACAGGACGCTATGAACATAGCAATAAGAGTATGGACTAAAACCTCTGATCTACTGCCAGCTGAATTTTCTCTGAGAGAAACCATAAAAAAGGAATTTGACAGAAACGGTATTGAAGTTCCCATACAGCAGATCGAGGTAAAGATGAAAGGTAGCTGAAACTCTGAGGATGATCGGTGGAAACGTCTCCCGCACGGAATATATATCTTTTTTAGTTTTATCTTTTCTTTTAGCTTCAGTTCCTACATCAGTAAGTTCTTATTTTGCAAATTATACAGATCTTATTAAAGCATCTGTCATAAAAACCGCAGGTAGTTTCTATCTGATCTTAATGTCATATCTGTTTTACAGAGTCTCCGGTAAGAGCTTACTTAAACTAAGCATTAAAACCTCTGACATACTAATTTTATGTTTTTTTGTTTCACTATTAGTTTCAACTTTATTTTCAATTAACTCAGAAATCAGTTTTAAGGGTCAATATTACCGTCAGATGGGATTACTGCTTTACATTTATCTGGTACTGATTTATTTTTTCATTTCTTATCAGGTTAGTGAAGATAACATATATAAGTTTTTCCGTGTTATAGAGTTTACGGCATTTTTAATTTCAATATATTCCTTATTACAAGTTCTTTCAGTTGATTTTTTTTCTCTCCAGCCGGCTGACCAGAAAAGACCGGTATCTACACTTGGAAGCCCGGTATTTCTCGGAGGATTTCTCGTATGTGTTCTGCCTTTTTCACTTTTAAATCAGTCGGAGTGGAAGTTAAAAACAGTTAGATTTCTATTTCCGTCAGTTATAATTACAGCAATAGTTTTTTCCGGGACAAGATCTGCCTATATAGCTTTATCTGTGCAGTTAATTGCAGGACTTATTATTTATTTTTACAAGAACTACCATCAAAAAAGTCTAAAGTATGTTCTTGCTGCATTGTTTGCCTGTGTAATTACAGTTTCAGCCCTGGTGTTGTTTTTTCCAGACAATCTGTATGTTAAAAGGTTAACCAGTTTGTTCAGCTGGAATGAAAATCCTCGTCTTATTCTCTGGAGAGATTCATTTGGAATTTTTATTAATTATCCGCTGACAGGTGCAGGACTTGGAACTTTTTCCAGGGCGTTTGAGGATTTCTATTCGTTTGAGTTAAGGATGTCTGAGATTGATAAGTATTTTGACAATCCTCATAATAATTTTCTGAACTATTTTTATTCCGCCGGTATATTCGGTTTTCTGTTATACACAGCTATATTGATTTATGGTTTTATTTCCTCTTTAAAGTCTTATTTATTTTTGAGAAGAAAACTTTTCTTAAGCTTTGCCCTGTTCTTTGCAGGATATTTCACATACGGGTTAACTAATTTTGATGATGTAACCATTATTTTTTATTTTTTTGTTTTGTTTTCTTTTTTCAGGAAGACTGTTGACTACAAAATCTTATACGAATTTTCTGTAAACAAGTATGTTACAGTGATATTTATTTTATTTGTTCTGGTATTTTCTGTTTATATATCATTTAACACAGTAAATGAATTAAGGGCTGACAGATTTTATAAGCAGGCTCTTATGAATATGCGGGATAAAAAAACTAAAGAGACAATAGATAATCTTAATAAAGCAATTTTAACAGCTCCACATAATGCTGTTTACAGATATGAACTTTCAGTATATGTGCTTGATATTTGTTCAGTAGTCAGGTCTGAAGACAAGAACTACCTTCTCAAACAGGTAGCAGAAGAAATTTCAAGAGCGAGGAGAAACTATATAAGTTCACTTGAATGTGATGAAGTTCTTTCAATGGTTTACTTTGAGTCGGGAGAGAATGAAAAAGCTGAAAAGATGAAAACGGAGATACTTCACCGGGATTCAGTAAATATAAATTACAGGATGAGGCTTGCTGATTTTCATATGAGGAATAATTTCCCTGAAAAGGCCAAGAAGGAACTTGAAATTATATACAGATATCATCCTTTCAGTCTTAAAGCAGCCTATCTGGGTGCCTACTTGGGATATCTCATGGAAGATAAAGAGACTCTTATGAAATACTGTAAAGTTATCTTTAGCTACGAAAAAGATAACCAATACGCAAGAGAGTTAATACGGAAATTCACAGATAAGCATCTAACACCGCCTTAAGGCGGGGAAAGTTCATATAAGCCGGATTCTGTACTTCATAAGCTGAAGTGACAGCCATTTGTCTCAGCGGCCTACCCTGCAGCATCGGGCGGGCAACCCTCAGGCGCTGCTTTATTTGGCCTTGCACTCAGACGGGGTTTGTTTTGCATACAGCCATTACTGGCTGTAACGGTGGTCTCTTACACCCCCTTTTCACCTTTTCCCTGATTTACCAGGGTAGTTTAGTTTCTGTAACACTTTCCGTCACACGGGTTTTCCCCGATGTGCCCACAGTTTAAGTTTACTCGGAAACTGATCCTGTGGCGTCCAGCCCTTGAGTGTCCGGACTTTCCTCTCCTTCAGTGAAAAAGAAAGAGCGGCTGCCATGAACTTTCCAGATGTAAAGATAACTATATATGATGCTAAATATAAGGCTAATTTTTTTTATCAATTGCCATATTTGCCAGGCGGTCTGCAGCTTTATTCTTCGTTCTGGGTATGTAATTAACAGAATAACTGACTCCCAGTTTCTTCACCAATACATGGAACCTGTTATTCATTAAAGCAAGTTCCGGATTTTTTACCATATAGTCAAAATTAATCTGTTTTACAAGCAATTGGCTGTCAGAGTAAAATTCAACTTTCAGAATTTCTTCTTTATGTAGTATTTTTTTGAGGATCTCGAGACTTTTTAATATTGCTTTATATTCAGTCTGATTATTTGTTGCAATACCGATGAATTCATTGTAGCTTTCAAGAATGAAATCGTTTTCATCGTAAATTATAATCCCTATTCCTGAAGGGCCGGGATTTCCTCGCGATGCTCCGTCGGTATGGACTTTTAAAGTTTGCAAATTCAGTAGTAAATTTTAAGGACAGATCAGCTATTGGAGTCATTGATTAATTCTTCAGATATAAGAATTCTGCCGCATGACTCACAGGAATAAAATTTCTCTGCCATCCTGATCTCTATAGCTTTCTGCGGCGGGACTGAACTGTAGCATCCTAAACAGGAACCTTTTCTGACTATGGCAACAGCTTCTCCGAATTTAACTTTGTTGATCATTTCATAGTTATCAAGATCTTCACTGTTTATTTTTAAGACAAGTTCTTCCCTTTTTTTCTGAAGTTCATTTTCTTCTTCTTCTGTTTGCTTTGTTAGTTCAGATAGTTCAGCAAGGTTTTGTTCAAGTTCTTCATTTAATTCCTTCAGTTGTTCATTTATAACTGAAAGTTCATTTTCAAGAGATGTTTTTTTTTCGGAATATTCATTTTCAAGAAATTTTTCATTTTCTGATATTTTTGTTTTTGCTTCCTGTATTTCCAGAGCTATGGCATCATATTCCTTATTTGTTTTTACTTTTCCGGTTCTCAGCAGTTCATCATTTTTTTCAATTTTTTCAAGAAGCAAATCGTTTTCTCTGGATTTTTCTTTTTCTGCCTGAAGGATGATATTCAATTCTGAATTTATTTCGTTGCTTCTTGTATTAAGAGTATCTATCTCAGATTTCAGTTCTTCAATTCTTGCAGGCAGATCACCTCTGAGGGAATAGAGTTCACTTAACTCTTTATCAATCTGACAGAGTTTATACAATAATATCAGTCTTTCTTTTATCATATTTAATTTTTCTCAATTCTAAAATTATTTTTAGTTCGTTTTATGAATAAAATAGGTTCAGAAGTTTTTACTACTGGAACAAATCCTTCATCTGAGTAATCTACCACTGCTCCTTTTATCTGATGAGTCATATATTTTCCTGAATCCACAAATCCATCTGTAATTTTTTTTATGTTATTTATCAGTTTCTCTGAGCTGACAGCTTCTGAAAACTCGAAGCGGAATATTTTACCCGGTTTAATGTTTACAGGAATGGTAATGTTATAAATATCAATAGCTGGTTCTTCGTAAGGGTGAACATGATATATTTTGTCAATAACTCTGTGAAGCTTATCTTTTTCGCATACCATCTCTATTCTTACTTCATTTACTGTTTCAAGATTTCCTTTATTGCCTACAGCAGGATTTGACTGATCATTACCCATAAATGTGCCAAGGCCTTCTGTCCTGAAGGAACATACAGTATAGTTTCCTATTATACCGGCACCTTCTGAAGACATATGAGAAATTATATCTTCAGCTTTATCTGCAGGGGCAAAGACAACAATTTTATATTTTGATTCATATGAGCGAAAAGATGTGGTTATTTTTTTTATTTCTATTCCCTCAAAAATATCCATAAGTTCTTTCCTTAAGTTTTCCTCAACCTCTTGCCAGATTTTGTTATTTTCCATTTTTAAATAAGTTACATAAAAAAAATGTCCCGATATTATCGGGACTTTTTATTGATTTTAGGGTAAAATATATTAAATCTGAATATGATAAACATTACGTTTACAAATTAATTTTGTCAATTTTTAAATACAATTGCAAAATTAAGAATATCAGAGAAATTACGTTGTTAATGGTAAAATTACCTGTTTACAAAGTTATTTTCTGAAATCCGGAATACACATCTCACATTGAATACTTCTTCAAACAAAGCTTTTTTGCTTTCAGCTCCCCAGATTTCAAGTTCTGTATTTTTCCCGGACACAGGTATTATTATAAACTCAGCTTCAGTGTTTTTGACTTTAACATTTACATCATCCACTGATGAACTGTGTGATCTGTCCAGTCCGTCTGCAATTCTTAATATTGATGAAAGTTTTCTGATTGTTTTCTGATCTTCTGAAGACATTTTTGAGAATTCAATATGTTTGGATTTCGGATGACTTTTCCTGTGATATCTTGCTACATTTGCTATGATTTCTTTTTCGTTTTCATTAAAACCAAGCATTTCTGAGTTTCTTATTAGGTAATATGAATGTCTGTGATGCTGAGAGTGAGAAACAAATGTACCGACTTCGTGTAATATTGCTGCAGCTTCAAGGTATTCCCTTTCTGTGTTGCTCATTTTATGTAGTTGCTGTGTCTGGTCAAATATACTAAGTGCCAGCCTGCAGACCTGTAGCGAGTGTTCCTTTTCAAATCTGAAGTTTTCAGCCGTATGCATTACACTTTTGTATCGTATGTTTGCAAGATGTCCTATATCGTCTTTTATGAAAAGTTTCTCTATAGTATCATATATAATTCCCTCTCTTAATGCAAATTCCGAAATCATCATCTGATTAATTTTCAGCTGCAGGAAAATCTGTTCCAGTATGAGAGCTCCGGCAGGAATTATATCAGCTCTTTGCGGATCAAGCCCGGGAATTTTAAGTCTGCTTTTGGGAGTTTTGGATTCTACTATCTCAGAAACAGTTTCATATAGTTCTTCATCCTTGAATGTAAAATTATTAAGCCTCTGCTCAGGGGAATTACCTCTTCTGATGTTTATGATAGATGCCAGGTTTAATATAGTTCCTGAAGATCCTATACATATTTCCCAGCGAAATTTTTCAATATCTCTCATGACAGGCTGCATATATCCTTTTATAAACTGTCTGCAGGTTTTAACTGATTTTGAATTAGTTTCGCCGCCGGGGAAGAATCGCTGTGTAAGTCTTATCGCTCCAAGTTTAAGACTTGAGTCAAAAGCTATTTCTTTTCTATGTCCAATTAAGAACTCGGTACTGCCACCGCCTATGTCAATGAGTAATATTTTTTTGTCAAATACGGGCAAAGCCTGAAGGATTCCGAGATAAATGTATCTTGCCTCTTCAACGCCCGAGGCAACTTCTATCTTTATTCCTGTTTCCTGCCACACTTTCTGTATAAACTCATCCTGATTGTTAGCCTCCCTTACAGCACTTGTTGCAACAGCTCTTACGGATGCACCGGCAGAGTCTGCTAGAGCTTTGAATTTCTTCAGGGTTTCCATTCCCCGCTGAAAGGCATCAGGTTTAAGATATTTCATATCACTTGAACCTGAACCAAGCCTGACATTCACTTTCTCTCTGCCAAGAGTTGTGAATTTTCCGGAGGCTCCGTTTACCTCAGCTATTATAAGATGGAATGAATTCGTTCCTATGTCTATTGCTGCAAGGCGGGGTTTTTTTATTTCCATAGCATCAGGATAAGTCCGCTTAATATTAATACGAGGGATATTATGGTTTTTAAAGTTATTTCTTCTTTAAGTATAAGAAATGAGAGTAAAACAGTTATCAAAACACTTGCCTTATCAATTATTGCTACGACGGAAACTTCACCGGACTTTATTGCCTTGTAATAAAAAATCCAAGATAAAGCAGTCGTCAGTCCGGATATGCCAAGAAATAAAACATCTTTTGCAGAAAGAGAAGATATAAATTTTGTATGGCCGAAAATTAAAATATTGCTCCAGACAAATATTAAAACGAAGGCAGTCCTGACTCCAACACCAAGGTCACCGCTTATATTCTTAAGACCAAGTTTTGCTATAACAGAGGTAATTCCAGCAAAAAGCATAGCAAGAACCGCATATATAATCCAGGTTTGCATTTTTCTCGGAATAATCTCAGTAAGATTATTTTAACCTTTCAGAAAGCCATTTTGATATTAAATCAAGAAAGCCAGGTACGAATTCCTTAGGTAAATCTGAATATTCACTTGGGCTGCCTGTAACTGCCTTCTGAAATAGATGATTTGCTTCAGGGATTACCTCAACTGTGTAATCCGGATTGCCTCCGTTTCTTAGAGCTTCCTCAATAAATTTTCTGTTTTGCCTGACCGAGACCTGAAGATCTTTTTCACCGAAAATTGCAAGAACGGGACATTTAACCCTGGTAAGAGTCTCATAGGGATCGTAATCTAAAAAGTATTTCATCCAGGTTGTGTTAAATCTATTAACTGTCATGTTTGCAATGTCTGAAGCATATTCATTCTTATCTTTTATGTTTTTTCTTATCTCTTCGGGAATCTCATCAAAGTTTTCTATAATGTTGTTTTTGATTTCTTTTTTTACCTCATCCATGGATTTATTTTCTCTTAATGCTTCGTAAATCATGTCAATCATCTGAATGTAAGAATTGATTTCCTTTTCCGAGGAACCGTCAGCAGCCATAATAAGTCTGGATTGGTCTTTTAAGATATCTATTCCCTTAACTCCTGTTCCAGCCATTAAAATAATGAAAGCAATTTCAGGATACCGCACAGCTGCCAGCGGAGCAACTATACCACCTTCACTGTGACCCAGTAGTCCGATTTTATTTTTTAAAATGTTATCTCTGGTTTGAAGATATTTAACGGCAGCTATGACGTCACCTGCAAATTCTTCAGTTGTGGACTCATCAACTGTTTTGCAAACTGATTTATTAACACCTCTGTCATCATATCTGAGAACCGCAAAGCCTTCACGTGTTAAATGATCAGCAAGAGTTTTGAAAATTTTGAAGCCTGCGACTTCCTCATCTCTTGTCTGGGGTCCGCTCCCGGTAATAAGAACTATTGCAGGAAATTTACCATCACCGAAGGGATAGGTCAGGGTTCCGGAGAAAGAACATCCGTCATTTATAAAGGTAATTTCTTCTGAATTATAAGGAAGATCTTCAGGATATGGAAGTTCTTCAAGAGGAGTTGAACCGCGCCGTAGAACAAACCCAGCCCTGATTCCAGACTGCGTGAATGAACCGGAAATAGAATCTCCGTAATAAATTCCTTCAAATATTGCCCTGCCCAGGCCAGATTCCAGTTCAAAATGAACCTTTGGGTTTTTAAATGATACGTTTGTTAAGTCAAGTCCTTTTGCTCCCTGATCAGGTATGTCAATTTTCGCTTTCAGTGAGTCTGATTCTGTACGGAATGTTACAATGATTCCGAGTTTACTTCCCATAATGTCTATATAGCCAGTCCATGTAGTGTCTATCTGTGAGCGGGTTTCGTTTAAACTGAATAATAAAGGGATAAGAAGAGTTATTATTTTTTTCATATGTAATTATTTATAATAAAAATACTAAAGAAATAATTACTTTGATATGTTAAATTTATTAGTCTTTAACTTTGTTAAAAGAGTTCTGCAAGTTTTCAAGGAAGTTTTCAGATGATATATATTTTATTTTCTCACATAATAAACTGTAATTGCCTCTTCTCTGATTTTTCATGTAAATTACAATTTCTCTCAGATGCTTTGTTGAAAGTCTCTGCTTCGGATCATCTATGGTTCTGTTGAACAGCCGGATCTCCTTTATATGCAAATTAATTTCAGGAATCATGACGTCAGCGTCATGAATTTCACCCATGAGTTCAAGTACTTCCTTTATTTCATCAAGATACTGTTTGAAATTTTTGCTGAAACAATATTCACCTATCTCCATGGCATATCTCAGTGGCTTACCTCTTTTCCTCATCTCATGCAAGATATTTTTTCTCAAAGGATAGTTCAGAACTATATCAGAAAGAGCTAAAAAATCCTCCAGCATAACAGGTATAATGACCGATAAATTTTTTTTCAGGGATTCTTTTTTATCAAGCGGATATTTCCTTGTCATATTTGACTGAATATAAATCTGTAAAAATGTTCTTTATAACCTCTTTTATTGAGTTCATTAATAAGGCTTACCAGAATTTTTCTTTTTTCATCTCTTTCTGCCTTTTTTCTTATTAACAAAAGATTCAAAGCACGTTTGTCATATTCAGTTGTATTCACCATATTTTCTATCTTATCTATGAAAACGTCATAGTCTCTCACTTCTCCCAGAGCTCTGATTAGGAGTCTGAGTTCATTGTAAACTTTTCTAAAGCTTTTTTTAGGGAAGAGTTGTCTGAAAATTTTCATTACTGCCTGAAGCCTGCGGGCTGCTACTCTCATGTCGTGTAATGCCTCAATATCTTTTCCTTCAATTGTTCCTTCTTCAAATGATATCATTTCATCGAAACGTACTCGCAGTATTTTCTGAACACAGGATTTTACAGGTTTGTTGGGATTTAAAAACGGTATTTTTCTTGCTTTAGCCATATCAGCCGTAGAATACAGGTTCTCTCAGATTCAGTTTACAGATTTTGTTAAACTGTCTTATTGCATAAAGTGTTAGCTCAGGGGAATCTTTTTCATCGTGCATGTGAATCATGAAGTAAACAGTACGGAGTCCAGAACATAGCCATTTTTTTATTCTCTCTGCCCAGTTGTTTATTCTTCTGAAGTCACTTTCATGTAATGAATTTCCAACGAACCTGATAAATGCAAAGCCAGATGTAAGTCTCATATGGACACAGTCTCTTCTTCCAGCAGTGTCGGTAATGACTGTTCCAATACCTTTATTATTCAATGCCCGAAAAATGTAATTAACTTCATCTGACTCTCTGAACCAGTCTTCGTGTCTGAACTCTATACAGAAAGATAAGTTATTTGGTAAAGAGTTTATATAATTTTCAAGAATTTCACTTTTTGTCGGACTGAAGTCCGGCGGGAGCTGAAGGAAACATGTTCCGAGATTTATACCGAATCGCTTTACTGAATCTATGAAGTTTATGGTTTCACTTTCACAGTTTTTTAATCTCTTAATGTGACTGATCCATTGGGGAAATTTAGGGCAGAATCTGAAATTTTCATCAGCATTTAATTTCCATTTCTCAACTGTGGATTCAGACGGAATTCTGTAATGGGTTGCATTTAACTCAATTGTATTAAACTGTCTGACATAATAATTGACAAAGTCTTTCTCTTTAGCTGAAGGAGGATATATTTTTCCTATCCACTCCTTTCTTCCCCATTTTGCACATCCGATAAATAATTCAGGTTTTTTATTAAGTGATTTCAGACCGTTGAGAATAATATCAGTATCGCTGTGATTTTCAGGTAAACTAAAGTCTATTTCGTCAAGTTTATAAGCAGGTACTTTTCCGAAATCCATCTTTAGTTTTCATCCGTAACTCTTTTGAGGGCGCCGAAATTTTCTATAAGGATAGTATCATATTTATCGGCTGTTTCAATGAATCTTCTGAATGCTTCAAGCCCGGAGTCAAAAGTCAGATATTGGTCAAAGAGAAATGTTGAAAGCACTATATTCTGCTGATTAACACTGAACATCATTGACTCTAAATTATAATTTTCTCTCAGGAGAAATTCATAAATCGCTGAAATGTTGGTTTTAGGCAGCACGCAAAGGAATGAATCAAGGACTATGAATCCGTCTGAGTTGTAGTTTATGGATATCCTGGCAGATCCTTCTTCCAGTTCCCATGAATAAGGACCTATTCTTGAAAGTCTTACGTCTTTACCGAGTGCTTCAATGATTGATTCGATAACTGCAGAAGTACCTGTTGGCTTATATTCTTCTTCTTTGCGGGAGGGCATTTTTATCTCACTGCCGCAATTCGGACAATATTTATCGTCTATATTGTTTTCAGACACAATTGCAGAGCAGGAAATACATCTTGTAGCATATGTGCCGAAATAAGGTTTATAATCATTTAAGTCTTCATCAAGGTACTGAACAGGCAGGGCGAAACCAAGATTATCGCCACCGGCAATTATGAAGGTATTAACGCCCACCACTTCTCCGTCAAGATTTACAAGAGGACCCCCGCTGTTGCCCGGATTGATCGCCGCATCAATCTGAATATAACTTATGCCGTTCTTCACACGGCTTGACTTTGAAACTATACCTTCGGTTGCTGTATAATTCAGTCCGTAAGGGTGACCTATTGCTATTACTGTATCACCGTCTTTGACCGGGCTGTTTTTTCCAAGTCTTATCTCAGGTAATTCAACACCCTCAGGAGCTCTTATAAATGCAAGATCATATCTGGGATCGGTGAAATAAACCGGTGCTATTTGTTTGGTGAGGTTGTTTCCTCCGATTACCGCTTCAGCGTTTCCTCTGATAACATGGTTATTTGTTACAATAAGCTTTTCATTCTTAAGGTAAAATCCAGTACCGGTTGATTGAGGTGTGGCAATCTGTATGATCGCCGGGCGGAACATATCTATGATTTGCTGTATTTCCAATCGGTTATTTAGTAAAATTAAGTTTTGCCAATTCGTTCAGGTAGCTTCTGGCGAATTCCAGAATTGAATTATATGTTAAATTATCTGTATTAAAGTTAAGCAAAGGATATTCGTTCCGGTTTCTTTCTATTACTTTACTTATTTCTTTTTTTATTTTCCTTTCATTAAAAGAATTCTTACGTAAGTCATATAAAACTTCCCCGTATCCTAGCTCAGCAAAATAATCCTGATTTATGATGTTCATCGCAATATGCAGAAGCTCAACATCTGCTTTCGGAAGTGCATATGAAAATAAAGAGTAAGACACTATATATTCTGTTACGTTTAATGCGATTTCAGGCATGTTATTGTCAAGATGATATTTTACATTACCTATATTTTTGTTTATTGTATCAATCAAAGTTTCATGGGGAGCTGGTGTGAGAATTCCGAATGTAGGCTTACTTCTTGTTAAATCTTTTATTACTTTTTGCTCTGATGTGTTTAGAAATTTTTCCAAAATATTTTTAATCTCTCTGTTTTTTTCAACATATGGTCTGTTGTCCTGAGCGAAATACTGCCAGCTAGCTTTTTCAATTTCATTCATAATAGTACCTTCCGGTGTAATGAGGTAATCTATTTTATAAATCGTATTAAGCAGTATATATGATATCCCGCCGGAAAAAGAATCTTCGTTGAGTTTGGAAACTTTCTCCAAAGCATCATTTATCCATTTCCTGAAGTATTTATATTTGATTTTAGCTTCCTTTTCAGGGATCTGGCTTATCTCTGAATTTTTTATGATTTTAAGGACGGAGAAGCTCTCAGCAAGAACATCATCCTGCTTATCAGCTTTGGTTGCCAGTTCCTTCAAAGCATAATAAAGCTTTCTTGGGTGACCATCTTTTATCGCTGAATCAAACTTTAAATATATAAAATTATCCTTTAATGCAAAGCGGTTGTAGAAAAGAGTAAAGTTCAATTCCATTAGTTTCCTCATGAAACTTACAGCTGGTTTTTCAAATTCAGCTATGACTGATTCTGCTAAAATTTTTCCGTTGGATATCTGACCTTTCACTGTCTTTGAACCCTGAAAGAGTTCAAATTTTATTTCATCTTTCTCTCTTCTGAAATGAACATTGTCAAGATCGTCATCTCTTAGGTAGTTAAGAAACGCTTCGTATGAGTCAAGATATCTTTTTTCTTCAAAAAATTTCTCGGAATTAAACCAGGCTTCCCGTTTATAATGTGGTTTGTAGCTGTCAGAATATCTTCCAAAAATGGGATACATATAAAATCAAAGTTAATAATATTCGTTTTTTTTAAAAACGAAAAAGTTCCTCTGATATGCAATGGACTTGTTTTGTATTTGTTTTTTATCGGCTTAAGTTTTAGTTTAAGTTAAACTAATTCAGCTTGAAACAAAACAGCAAAATACTCTGGTTTGAAAAATTTTTTCCTAAACTGCTGAAGAAACCCTATAGGGATGCAATTGCTGAAGTGAGAGAACTTTACAGAAATTCCGGTGGAGACAGCGAAAACCGAGGTGTAGCTTTGTTTGCAGAGGGTTTGTTAAACCGTTACTCTAATAAATATGATAGAGCTATGTCATTATATGACAAAGCGATGAAATACTTCAGAGATTCAGATTCTCCGGAGTGGATTGCAGCTCTTGAGCACGGTATAGGTCACTGTTATGATCTGCAGGGGAAATTAAATGAAGCTGAACAACATTATATTTCTGCATTTCGTTACTATAACAAAAACAAGATTCCCAAACGAGAAGCTATGTTATGCGTTAACCTGGGCAAGTTGTATTTTGAACGGGCTGATTACACCAATTCACTGAAGTATTACAACAGGGCATATAAATTATTTATCCAACTTAAAGACATACACGCCCAGGCAGTAACGCTTAACAATCTGGCATCAGTCTATAAAGCAAATGAAGAATATAACAAAGCTTTAAAATTCTGTAAAGAAAGTACGTCTATATTTATCAGACTTGGTGATTCAGAAAAAATTGCCGGCAATTATACTAATATCGGATCTATTTATTTCCAGATCGGAAATTTATCAATGAGCAAGAAGAATCTGCTTAAAGCACTGAAATATGCAGATAAGAAAAATCCCAATTACATTTATATAAATGCTTTAATAAATCTTGCATCAGTTTTAATAAAAGAAAAAAAATATGAGGAGGCTTTTAAACATTTGCTCAATGCTAATAACATGGCATGCCGCACCAACGATATTCTTCACAGGGTAAAGTCAGACATAGCATTCGGAGATTATTACGTTGAAACAGGAAATATTCTCTCAGCAAAGAAACATTACCTTTCAGCTCTGGAAAAGATTAGCGCGCAGAATTACCTGAATACAGAGCTTGAACTGTTAAAGAAAATCAGTGAGATTTTTGACAAAGACAAAGACTATATGGAATCGCTAAAGTATTTTAAACGTTACCATGAGATTTATTTTAAAATTCATTCCAGAACGGTTTCTGAACAGATTGCAAACCTGAAGTCTACTTTTGAAAAAGAGAAAGCTGAGAAGGAAGCTGAAATACTTCGTCTGAGAAATCTTGAACTTAAACGAGAACTTGAGTTCAAAACCAGGGAACTGAATCAGGCAGCAAATTATATAGTTTGTAAAAACGATTTAATTGATTCAGTTATCAGAGAAGTAAAGAACTACATAAATGAACACGGACCTTTATCAGATACTTCAGAATTTAATCAGTATTTAAACAGGGTTGAGCTGAAAAGTAAGCTCAACGATGACCTGATATACTTTGAGAACAACCTTAACAGAATGAATATAGCTTTTCTTGATAAGCTGTCAAGGAAATATCCAGAGCTGAGCAGAATAGAACTTAAAATCTGTTCCCTGATGAAAATCAATCTCGGTACTAAGGAAATAGCAAAACTGATGTCTGTATCTCCCCGCACCATAGAAACTCACTGTCACCACATAATTCAGAAACTTCGTCTTCCCAAGGGTAAACGTCTTTCTTCTTTCATACACTCACTTTGATACTTAAATCCGGAACTACGTAAAAACTACGTAGAAAGCTTTAAACGCTTGACCATAGCTGATATTCAAGACAAATTTGCACTGTTATGAAAAACAGTGAATTTATCAGAAAAGATTTATCAATCATTGACAGCGTAATTTTCAAACTTGAACCTGCTTTTGTAAATATGATTACTGAAGATTATCCTTCGCTTACAGAGGAGGAAATCAAGATATTGATCCTGATAAAAAATAATTTTTCAGAGGAAGAGATGGCAAGGTTTATCAGTTTGACAGAAGATGAAACAGTAAGTGCTGTAAGCAAGCTCAACAGGAAACTCAGAAAAAATTATAACATATCTATAAAAAAATTATTGAACATAAATTAAAAGGAGAATTTAAAATGAGAAAAATTTTAATATTCCTTATTTTCTGCTCTTTATCTCTTGAAGCATATTCTCAGCCAACAACTTTTCAGTGGTCAAGAATTTTCGGGCATTCCCAAAACTATGATGAACTTAATGCTTTAAAATTAGATTCCGCCGGTAATATTTATGTTGCAGGTTATATAAACTTTGGAGACAAAAGATTGTTTGTAAGGAAATATTCGCCTACAGGTTCTTTGATATGGGAATATGTTCACGGCATCAAATCAGACGCCCGTGATATGATTCTTGACGGACAGGGTAATGTATATGTTACCGGTATGGACACACACTTCGGGCCGGAGAATATGGTTGTCGTCAAACTTAACAACAACGGCGTCCCGTTATGGATATATAGAAGAAATGGAGGAGGAGGCTTTGGAAGTAAACTTTTATTGACAAGACAATACGAAAGCCGTCTGTTTGTAGGGGGAGCTACTTTGGGTAGTTATGGGAGGATCGATATGCTTGTAACGAGACTTTCGCCTAACACAGGTGATACAATCTGGAATTACAAATTTGGA
>JAOADS010000002.1:39492-39824 GCA_026417195.1 Ignavibacteria bacterium
CAAGAATGGACAGTTGATATGGATGTTAGAGCAATCAATCCTTTTGTTAATCGGTTGTGTGTTCTTGGCTGGTTGGAACACCTTGGAGATCTAGCGCCCGATATGATAACTCTGATTCTTAATGACCTAACCAATGGAGTTGCACTGGAAGACACTATCATTTACAGCGCTTCTAACAATAGTTACGATAATCCTTCGGCTATATTAATGGAAGATAATCTAAGTTTCTATGTTGTTGGTTCTTCTAAACCAGTGTATGGGCACTATTCAACTAAAGTTTTTAAGTATAATGGAAGTGGAGGGCTAATATGGGAAAGCACATTTCCATACAC
>JAOADS010000030.1 GCA_026417195.1 Ignavibacteria bacterium
TCAAATAAAATACAATTCAAGATTTTATTTGTACAAACTTTCAAGCAGATCATATTATAATCCAAATAATTTTGTAGCTCAGAATTACGGAAAACCAGGTGAAGGTTTTGAAACATATATATCTTCATATAATTTCGGAAATATTACTCAGGTAGATTTTTTATTATCAAAAAGAAATTACCTTATTTCAGGCATAGACCTTGAATGGAATATCGTTAGATCCAAACCTGATTACATTCTTTACGGAGATCAGCAAACCAATAATTTCGGAATCTTTCTCCAGAATAAGCATATTTTCATCAGTAAGTCTGGAGACGAGATATTATCCGGCACGGTTGGTTTAAGGACAGATTACAGCAACTTCATAGGTTACAGAAAATTCTTTCAGCTTTCTCCGAAGGCATCTATGATTTATTCACCTCAGCTTTCCGGATTGTTTGAAAACTCCTCTTTCAGATTTCTGGTTGGTAAAGCCTTCCGAACCCCTTCTATAGCCGAGCTTTATTTTAAAAAAGAACTGTTCGGAGGATTCGATTTTGTTTTTAATCCGAATCTTAAACCAGAGGAAATGGTCTCATCAGAGATAGGAATCAGGAAACAATTCAGCGGGAATCTTTCAATTGATCTGTCAGCATACATAAACAGTTACGATAACTTAATCCAATATGTAAACATAGGCGGTCAGATCGACGGTCCTTTTCAGGTACAAAATATAGCAAAGGCGCAGATAAAGGGTATTGAAATAGAAAGTAATATTTTAATACCATTTGTTTTTCTCAAACAGAAAGGTAATTTCATTTTAAACCTGAATTATTCATTAACAGATGCAAAGGACCTCTCACCTTTTAGAACTGATGACTATCTTCCCTATAAACCGAAACATCTTGTTAATTTTAATTTGCTTACTGAATATTCTGGTTTCGGACTCTCTCTGACAGGCAAATATTTAAGCAAGACAGATGAAGTCATATTCTTTAAATATGAAGAACCGCAAGCATATTTCGTTTTAGACGTTAAATTAACGAAAAAATTCTCTGAAAAAATTTCAGCCTACATTGCTGTCAATAATGTCTCGGATAAAAGCTATCAGGAACTTGAAAGAATTCAGGCACCTAACCGCAGATTCTCATCCGGCATTAACATAGAATTCTGACAAACTTACTTTCACAATATTTCTATCCAATCAGTGTATAATTTTTAACTTTGTTAATCCTCGGGCTTAAAATTATATTTGCATAGGAATGAACCGTACAATTTTCTGTCTCCTTTATTTTATAAATTTTTTCCTTTTAACATATGCCCAGGACTATCCCGTCCATCCAAAAGCCGTTGAGTTATTCATAGAAGGTAAAACTTATGAACTGCAGGATAACTACCTTGCAGCAATTAACAAATATCAGGAAGCCCTTAAAATAGATGAATCTCCGGGAATATATTATGCCTTGTCACGTCTTTATTCTAACGTTTCACAGCACACTAAAGCTCTGGAATACATACTTCTGGCTCTGAAAATTCAGCCGGATAATTTATTATACAAAGAACATGCTGCAGACACATATATTTTAATTGGTGATTACCCAAAAGCTCTGGAACATTTAAAGGAGATCTCCTTAAAGAAGCCAGATGATATAAATATACTATACAATATCGGGAGAATGTATGAAGCGCTGAAACAGCCTTCAGAAGCTTTGAAGTACTATGAAAATATTACAGAAAATTACCAGTATGAAGAAACTGTATTAATGAGAATGGCTGACATTTATGAATCGTTTGGTGATTACATGAACACAGCAGCAACTATTGAAAAGATGCTTACTCTTAATCCTACTGACCTTCAGTTACGCTATTCAGCAGCTGCAGCGTACATTAAAATACCCGATTACGACAAAGCTATAAGGATTTATGAGGAAATCCTGAAAACTGATCCGAACAACAATGAAGTCCAGACAGAAATAATGAAACTTTATTTCAGAAGTCACAGAAATAAAGAAGCTTTCGAGAAATACAGTAAGCTTATTGAAAAAGATACTCTGGATTTCATATCAAAGATGAACATAGCTATCGCGTTTTTTCAGGCATCTAGTGAAGATAAGGAGGCACTTGGAGTTTCAAAATCAATCTTACAGACACTGAAAGAGGCATATCCTGATCAATGGATGCCCGTATTCTACCTTGCATATATTGACTCCAGACAGGACAAAGAGAAATCAGAAAAGATTTTTAAGGAACTCTTGCAGAAAAATGATACCTCTGCCGAACTTTATGTTCAGGTTGGCTTTTATTATTACGAACAAAACCGCTTTCAGCAGGCAGTAGAAATATTTTCAGAAGGAGCCGACAGATTCAGAAACGATTTCAGACTTAATTATCTTACAGGTAACACATTTTACAGATCAGGAAGAAACCGTGAAGCACTGCCATATCTTGAAAGAGCTATGGAAATATCCCCTTCTGATCTTAATGTTTTGTCAAATCTCGGACTTGTTTACGATGACCTGAAGATGTATGATGAATGCGATAGACTATATGAACATGCATTTAAATATCACCCGGATAATAATCTATTACTGAACAACTATGCATATCACCTTGCAGAACGGGGAGAGAGATTAAAGGAAGCTGAGGAAATGTCCAGAAAAACTATAGAAAGAGAGCCAGAAAATGCATCTTACCTTGATACTTACGGCTGGATACTTTTTAAAATGAAAGACTATAAAAACGCTTTAAAGTATATAGACAAAGCTGTTAAACTCAGCCGCAACGAAACATTACTGGACCATCTCGGAGATGTTTATGAAGCACTTGGAGAAATAGTTAAGGCACTGAAAGCCTGGAAAGAAGCTTTACAGTTAAACCCTGAAAACGAATCAATAAAAAATAAAATTAAAAAATACAACTGAAAAAGGATTAAACTTAATGTCAGAAGTTCACAATGTAATAATCATAGGATCCGGACCTGCTGGATTAACTGCAGCGCTTTACGCTGCAAGGGCAAATCTTTCTCCGCTTGTCTTTGAAGGACTTCAGCCCGGCGGACAGCTTACTATCACAACAGAAGTTGAAAACTATCCCGGCTTCGAACATGGGATTTTAGGCCCTGAACTGATGGACATAATGAGGAAACAGGCTCAGAGATTTGGAGCAAGATGTGAATTTAAAATCGTAGAAAAGGTTGAACTATCATCCAGACCTTTCAAAATTTATACCTCATCCGAAGAATATCAGACTAAATCAGTTATTATTGCAACCGGAGCTTCCGCTAAATTATTAGGTTTGCCTTCTGAATCAGAATATATGGGATTCGGAGTATCAGCTTGTGCCACATGCGACGGATTTTTTTTCAAAGATCAGAGAATAATAGTAATTGGAGGAGGAGATACTGCTATGGAAGAGGCTAATTACCTTACAAAATTCGGTAAAGAAGTTACAATAGTTCACAGAAGAGATGAGTTCCGTGCTTCCAAGATCATGCTTGAGAGAGCAAGAAAAAATCCAAAGATAAAATTCATAACCAATACTGTACTTGAGGAAGTTATAGGAGTAAATGATAACGGGAAAAAGAAGGTAACAGCTGCCAGACTGAAAAATGTAAAAACAGGTGAAACCTGGATACATGAAGTTGAAGGAATTTTCCTCGGCATAGGCCATAAACCTAACACCGATCTCTTTAAAGGTCAGCTGAATCTTGACGCAAACGGTTACATAATAACAGAAAACAAATCAACAAAGACAAACATAGAAGGCGTTTTCGCATGTGGTGATGTTCAGGACCATGTTTACAGACAGGCTGTAACAGCAGCAGGTTCAGGTTGCATGGCTGCTATAGATGCTGAAAGGTATCTTGAATCCTCTCATTAATAAAAATCATTTTTCTTTTCATCCATAACAAACAGGGAGAATTTCTCTATGGTGAAAAAACTTGTAAACGTGGTTTTTGACCTCCCTGTTGATTCCGTTTTCACATATTCAGTGCCTGAAAATCTGGCTGATAGAATAAGTCCGGGAATGCGGGTTCTTGCACCTCTGGGAAGAAGAACTCTTACCGGACTGATTGTTGAAATCCCTTCTGAAAGTCAGCTTCAAAAAATAAAATCCATAATCACAATTCTTGATCCTGATCCGGTATTGAAGGAAGAAATGCTGAGGTTCTGCAAATGGATTTCAGATTATTACATGAGTCCAATCGGGGAAACTATGTTTTCCGCTCTTCCGAAAGATATAAAAATGGAATCGAAAATTCATTATTTCATAAAACAAGTACCTGGAGATAGTGAACCTGAACACATGGAAATTATCAGGATGCTCTCCGAATCAGGGCCACTTACCTTAAGACAGATTGAAAGAAAGTCCGGTGCAGATAACGCACGTTCCGTTATTCAGTCTCTGATCAGGCGAGGTATTGTTTCATCGGAACTAATTACGAAACAGAAAAAATTAAAACCTAAGTATGAAAATTATGTGACTTTTACCCTTAGGGAAGATTTTGAAGGATTTAATGAAAAAATGATTGATAATTTCTGTGGTGAAAATGGCATAAAGTCTGAAAATCAGATTCGTATTCTGAAATATCTGGTCAAGAAAAACATTCAAAGTATTTCTCAAAAGGAATTACTTAAAACTACTTCCTGCGGACTTAATTCGCTGAAATCACTTGCACGGAAAGAATATCTTAAGATAATCAAAAAACCAGTCATACGCTCTCCAGAAACAGAATTCAGTGAAGAATCTCCGGTGAGTGAACTCAATTCCGATCAGAAAACTGTTCTGCATAAAATATTCAGCTCATATACAGAGGGCCACACTACATTTCTTTTATTTGGTGTTACAGGAAGTGGTAAAACACAGGTATATATAGAAGCTATAAGAAAAATAATCAGCGAAAATAAAACAGCCCTTATGCTGGTTCCCGAGATATCACTCACACCGCAGTTAATACATAGATTCAGAGTTAATTTTGGAGATATAGTTGGAGTCATTCACAGCAGGATATCCGAAGGCGAAAGATTTGATGTCTACAGAAGAATATCAAATAAAGAAATTAAAATAGTCATAGGAGCACGTTCAGCTTTGTTTGCCCCTATTGAAAATTTGGGAATAATAGTTGTGGATGAGGAACATGACAGTTCATACAAACAAACAGAAAAAAACCCACGTTACAATGCAAGGGATTCAGCTGTCTTAAGGGCGAAACTCAACAATGCATTATGTATTCTCGGCTCGGCAACTCCGTCACTGGAAAGTTTTTATAACTGTGTTACAGGTAAATATAGGCTGCTCGAACTACCTCACAGGGCATTGAAAACAAAACAGCCCCAGGTGGAAATAGTGAATATGCTTGAAGAAATGAGACAGCCAAGCAAATATATGAAGAGGGAAACTCCTGAATCAAGATTCCTGTCATCCAGGCTTATTTCCCTGATCAATCAGGCTCTGGAGAAAAAACAAAGCATAATTCTGCTTCAGAACAGAAGAGGCTATTCAGCATATCAGCAGTGCATGAGCTGCGGGTATGTGAAGATGTGCGATCATTGTGACATAACTATGATCTATCATAAGATTAAAAATCACCTAAGATGTCATTACTGCGGAAGTACATCCGGATTGCTTGAGAAGTGTGAGCAGTGCGGAAATTCACCCATGATACTTAAAGGCACAGGTACCGAGAAAGTTGAAGAAGAAATTTCAAGACTTTTCCCCAAATCACGTATCAGAAGAATGGACGCAGACACGGTAAAAGGAAAAGATTCATACAGAAAAATTCTCAAGAACTTTCACGAAGGAAAATATGATATCCTGATTGGCACACAGATGATTTCAAAAGGTTTAGATATACCGAATGTTTCCCTGGTAGGCGTTATATCAGCAGATATAGGACTATTTAATCCGGACTTCAGATCATCCGAGAAAACATTTCAGCTCCTCGCACAGGTAGCCGGCAGATCTGGCAGGAAAAGTGATTTTGGGAAAGTAATTATCCAGACAATGAATCCAGAAAACATTATATTTACTTTTATAAAAAATCATGACTATATCTCATTTTACCAAAATGAAATAAATCACAGAAAGGAATTCAGGTATCCGCCTTTTTCAAGAATGACATTAATCGAAATCAAGTCTCCTGATGAAAAAAGGGCTTTAAACATAGCGTATTCCATCAGCCGGAATATAAACGAAATCTGCAGAAATTTTGATCACATAGAGATTATGAAGCCATCGCCTGCATTGATTTATAAACTCAAGAACAAATACAGAATACACATTATAATCAAAAATCCCAAAATCTCATCTGATAAACCATCCGTTCAGAAAATATTAAGAAAGGCTTTGGGTGAATTAAACCTTAAAAGCAGTGTCATGAAATTAAAAAGCACAGAACAGATCAATATAGACGTTGACCCCGTAAATTTTTATTAACACATTACAAGATCAATCTGACGTAATTCAACATCTACCCTTGAGATTCTTACTTTTACTCTGTCACCTATTCTGTATCTTTTTCTTCTGTGCCTTCCCACGATCTGAAAGTTCTTTTCATCAAGAATATAATAATCATCATTCAGGTCCCTTAACCTCACCATACCTTCAATCATGCTAGGAAGCATCTCAACATATACTCCGTATTCAGTTATGCCTGAAACTATGCCGCTGAAGACCTGATTTATATGTTTCTGCATATACTGGCATTGTAAAATTTTCACAGCCTCTCTTTCTGCCTGAGTAGCTTTTATTTCCGTCTCAGTTGAATGTCTGCTTACTGAAGAAACGATTCCTTTGTAATATTTCAGCCTTTTAGAGTTAATACCTGCGAGAGTTTCTTTTATTATCCTGTGAACAACTAAATCGGGGTAACGTCTTATCGGAGAAGTAAAATGAGTATAATAATTAAATCCAAGTCCGTAATGCCCTATATTTTCCTCTGAATAAACTGCTTTTGACATTGACCTTATTGTTATATCATTCACAATGAATTCTTCAGGTCTGCCCTTGACGCTTTCAAGCATCTTCTGAATTGATCGTTTGCTTTCCGGATTAAGTGATATACCAAACTGTTTCACAAACATCGCTACTTCCTTCATTTTCTTTCTGTCAGGAACATCGTGTACTCGGAAAATAAACGGAATATTCAGCTTGTTTCGGGCTATGAATTCAGCTGCACACCTGTTAGCAGCAAGCATGAAATCCTCGATCATCCTCATCGTTGTCAGTCTTTGTTTGGGTTTTATTTCCTTTATTAGCCCCTTCTCTATGACTGTTTTCATTTCAAGGGATTCAAAATCAATACTACCTTCCGCAAGACGTTTCCTATTTAATATTTCGTGAAGTTTCTTCATTAGTTTCAGTTCCTCAAGATATGGTCCTTCATTAGTATCAATTACCTTCTGTGCTTCTTCATAAGTGAACTTTTTATGGCTTTTTATCACAGACGGAACAAAACGGTAATCCTCAATAACTCCCTCGTGATTGATTTCCATAATAACGGAAAAAGTAAGCCTTGGCTTTTTCTCCAGAAGTGAACATATCTTATTTGAAAGCTTCTCAGGCAACATAGGAACTACATCATTCATTAGATAGACACTGGTTCCTCTTTTCAATGCCTCTTTATCAAGCTCCGATCCTTCACTTACATAGTAACTAACATCAGCTATATGAACTCCAAGTAAAAAATTTCCGTTACCGGATAATTTAAGTGAAACAGCATCATCATGATCCTTTGCATCTTCAGGATCAATTGTAAAGGTTACTTCATTTCTAAGATCATGCCGTTCTGCTAATTCATTTTCATTAATCTCCAGCTTCCCCTCATCTTCCATTTTCCTAAGTTCTTCCCTGACTGTTTTGGGGAACGATTTGTTAAAATTATATTTTCTTATTAGAACCCTGAATTCAGTTTCAACATCACCTGCTTCACCTAAAACCTCTATAACCTTACCCTCAGGTGAGATATCCGGATAATCCCATCTGGTAATCTGAACGACAACTTTGTCTCCGTTTTTGGCACCTTTCAGTAAATCTGAAGGGACATAAATGTCATTCCGGAAAAGTCTGTCATCAGTTAAAACAAATGCATAATCACGTGAAACTGATTGAACTTTGCCTGTAAACCTGTGAACTGCCCTTTCAACAATGTTTTCAACAAAAGCCTCCTTCTCGGATGAATGGAGAAATTCTATAACAGATACTTCAACCTTATCTCCTACTAAAGCAGTAGATAGATTACGTCTTCTGACTGGATATATATAAACTCCGTCTTCCTTTATAATTTCAACAGAATAGCCGCTTGGGCTTTCAGAGTCACTTATCACCTCTCCGAGATAGAATGTGCTCCCTTCCCTGAACCTGTAAAACTTCCCTTCCTTGAAAATCGTGTTTTGATTAACTAGTTCAGCCAGACTATGCCTGAGTATTTTCTTCTTTGATTTATCAACTCCGAGCTTCTTTCGCAGATCGTTAAAACTTAAAGAAGAACTGGGATGACGCCTGAAATAATTTATAATTTCCTGTTTAAAATTTCTTAGTGAAGAATGTGACATAATTTTTATTTGTTAAAATGGGAGGAAACAGTTAATATCTTATTTTATAGGTGAGTCCGGCCCTTGTTTCAAAAGCGTCATTGACGTTAAAAAGAGATGTAGACTTGACACGGGAAATTTCTATAACCAGATTATTTGACACATTTATGTTAAACAACTTGTTGAGGGGATACTCGACGCTTACTTCAAGGTTATTTATATCAGTAAGGATTTTACCACCTACTCTTACAATTGCATCACCAAATGCAGAAGTAACCCTTATATCAGTCGTTGAGATATCACCGCCAGTGTATGTAAGCTCAGTGTTTAAAATAAAGGGAGCAATATTTCTCAATGCCTCATAAAGAAGTGAAGAAGCAACTCCAGAACCAAGGTTTGTCCCCAGGTTGCTTAAAACAGAAGAACCTATTGATCCTCTTACATCACTTTGAGGAACTCCGAAAAGTAGATATGAAATTGCGTCAGTTTGTGCCTGAGGACCACTCTGTACGGAACCATATTCATCTTCAATTGATAAAGTCAGTTTAGGTTCATATCTCGTGCCTGTGATATCAAGTATGACGTATATCTTCTCAGTTTCTCCTCTGGCATTTGTGCTGTAATTTGTATATTTTGCTCTTATATCCAGTAAGGGATTATTATAATCGCCGGTAAAATCAAGATGGCTTTCTTCAATCCTGAAATTTTTGTAAAACCTGTAATATGAATCACCTATGATATTAAGTCTTCCGAACATCTGGAAATCCTTGTTTAAGGTTTTATTATCAAGCTTGAGATTACCCTGAAATTCACCGTTAAGTTCTTCACGGGTAAGTGAATTCATATTCATATTAACATAAATATTTTTCTCAAGCAATATATCAAGGTCATAGGTAATATAATCAGAAACAGAAGGCTCTTTTCTCTGTAATATATAATTATATCTTAGAAACGGATCAACACCGGCAAGTTCCTCCTGTGAAACTGAAATAGTAGTATCAAGAAAAACCGTACCTTCTGGATTCGTTAATATTCTGTAGGTGAAGTCATCAGAATAAATATCATATTCAAGACTTGAAATTGACGGGAAAAAAATACGGGCTTTTTTAATCACAAGTTGCCCTGCCACCACAAGGTTCTTTAAATTCCCTTTTATTGTTACAGGTGGATTTCCGATACCTCCCAGCATCTCACCATAAAATCCGAAGCGGTTCTGTATAGATGTCTGGTCAAGTATATACATATCTCCGCTCGTCATAAGATCAATTTCATTTACGCCAAGCCCTGAGAAATTTATTCTGCCGAAAACATCAATATGTCTTGAGCGGTCATTATCATTGTAAACGGAAAATCTTTCAACAAGCAGGTCTTAACCTGAAGTCTTCAGAATAGTTTCAAAGCGGTAGTATAAACCAGTCCATGAGAAAAAGAAACGCCCTTTATTTATACTTGCCTCTCCGCTTAGCTCCGGCTCGCTAACAGTACCTTTAGCCGACAGGTTAGCATTAAGGAAACCTCTTATGTCAGAAAAATTAGGAATGAGCTTTGAAAAGAAATTTATCTGGAAGTCTTTAGAGGTAAGATTAAGATTTAACGGACGCAGCATAACATCTGCATACAGGGTGCTATCCGGGGTTACAAAAGGATTATGAAAAGGTATATCTCCTTTTAACCTTAGTCTTCCCTGCCCTCCCGAATTGCTTACAATTATATCAGTAGCGAGGTTCTGATCAGAGTAATCTAAAAATGCATCTATTCTTCCTACAGCAAGTTTATTATATCTTATAATACCAGTATTCATCTCAAGACTCAGCTGCGGATTTTCAAAGCTACCCTTCATAAAGAACGTAACCCTCCTTATTTTACCGCTAAGAGGAGTCTTGAATTTCTCTGATTCTTTTGATGAATAAACAGAGTTAGGATCAACAACCAGTTCGAAAAGTTTAGGAATATTTACAGAAGTTGCCTCAGCTGTAAAATCACTTTCTCCGTTTAATGAAATAATTCCCGCAAGTTCAGCATTCAGCAGATCGCCGGACAGCCTGAAGTTCTCAAAATTAAACTTTCTTTCACTGAGATTATTTTCATAGGTGACAATTAATTTCCCATCATTATTAAAATTGAGTTTATAATATTCTACTCCAAGTGAATCAACCTTGAGAATTACCTTATCACCCGAAAGGTCTATACCAGCTTCCATGACTGCTTTTACAGAAGAATCTTTTGCGGCAGAAATTACTATCTTCTGGTTTTCATCTGCCAGATTCATTTTAAGATCGGTATTCTCAAATACTGCAGAGTTATTTCTCAAAGACTCTGCCTTTACAGCTATGAAAGAATTAAACGAAGAAAAATCATTGCCTTTATAGGCCCTGTAATCATTCAGATGTTTCAACTCTATCTCAAGGTTTCTGGCTGCAAATACCGTATCTTTATATGAAATATTGTCAAGAGATATTTTAGAATATCCGTTAAACCCGGATGAAGAATTAATAATATTTCCGCTTATCTTTCCTTTGAATTTCAGATCACTCAGGAAGAAAATTCTTTCCACCAACTCTGGATTTTTCGTAATAATTTCATATGTAAAATTCATATCATTTCTGTTTACAGAAACAGTTTTCTTAGGAAGAAGTGTATCCAGTTTAAATTTACCCGAGATTCCATTCTGAATCATATATATATTTGAGAGGACAACATCTGAAATATCTGGAAGTGAGAACTTTCCTCTGACAGATAAATCAGCAAAATCCGAATTAAAATTAATAAAACTGAATGATGGTTTTAAAGATAACTTAACATTCAGGCTTGTAGCTGGTATATCATAATTTCCGTAATATGAATCAGAGAAATTAAAATTATATTCACCTTCAGCTGAAGTTGGTGATATACCACGTCCGTTTAAGTTGAATGAAAACGATAATGAAGATTTATCTGATGAATTTCCTGTAAAACCAGATATATCAAGTTTCCTGACAACACCGTTCAGGGAATACACAGGCTCATTTAAATTCCTTATGTTTATGTTTCCTTTGACTGAAGCATCCACAGAAGCAGATACGTATATAATATCAGTTTCAATGTTATAATTTCTCAGTGTTAATGTTCCGGAAGATCTCTCAATCCTTTGCTCAAATATATTTGTATTTCTGATGTCATATTTCAGAGTTGTATTAAGTGATGCAAGAGAAAATCCTCTCCCGTTTACTTCAAATCTTCCGTTTACCTTGGAGTTAAGTGATTGATCCTTTATCAATCTTCCTAAATCAAGTTCTGAAACATCAACCGAAGCATTATATAAATAATCAGTTCCCTTCATATTAAGTGAAAATTCTCCTCTTGCATTTCCCGCGGAAGAACTTATATCAAACACGGTATTGAAATCAGAAATTTCTCCTGTATAACTTATATCACCTGTAACAATCCCTAAATGAGAGTAATCTGTGATAAAGAGTCCCGGCATATGAATTTCTGTGTCCCTCGGATCTATGCTTAAATCTGTACCTTTTACATCAAACCACAACTCATCTGGTTGAGTGAGATTTTTCATTCTGCCGGAAAAGTTAAGATTACTCCCGTTGGTTTTCAGCTCAAGCTTCTCAATATTTATATCATCAAAAATTCCACCTGCTTTAAGAAACAGAAAAACATCTTTATCAAGAAAATCAACCTGAGGCAAAAAGGCTTTAAGATCATCAAAATCAAAATTTTTTGCAGTAAGACTTAGCCGCAGTAACTTGTCCCCGCCCTTAAATGTTTCAAGGCCAGTAATATTCATAACGTTAAGTTTATCAACAAATACATATTCTGAATTAATCCAGCTTCTTGAAGTTTCTATATTAAGATTATTTATTTCTGTTCTGGAGTCAGAGATATAAAACTCTCCCGACATACCTTTCATAAGGAATCCGAAATTCGACCCGAATCCCATATGATGAATTAACAGCTTAATAGCATCACTGGAATATTCCGCTTTGCATTCAAGGTTAAGAGAATTTACAGCAAGGTTATCTGAGTTTAGAAATTCTTCCGTCTGTTGCAGGATGTCTGTTACAGGAATATCATATTTTTTATATGCCAGCATCCTGAAATTAAGATTTTCAATCAGAACCCTCTCAGCTATTATTTTCCACTCAAATTCTGAAACCTCCTCGTCTTCCTCTTTTTCTGTCTTAAAAACATATTCGTAATTCCACAGTGAATCACCCGAAGCAGTTTTGACTCTTACAAAATTTATCTCAGGTTTTACAATTAAAAGTTCCTTTACAACAATTCTTTTGTCAAATAAACTGAATATATCGTATCTTACCCTTAACTCATCGAAACCCAACATCCTGTCCTTCTGAACTTTCAGACTGGCATTTTTTATGATTATTTCACTGAAAAAATTTCCTTCTAATGTTTCAACAGATAAAACCGCCTCTCTGTCTATGAACTCCAGATTGAATTTCTCGGTGATATATCCTTTAAGCCAGTTTTTAAAAAATGTTGTTTGTGTGGAAAATAAAAGCAGAACTATTAAAATCAGAAAAGTAAAAAATACAGCAATAAGCTTTTTGATAAATTTTCTTTTCTTATTTTTTTTACTGATAATATTTTCTTCAGTTGCAGACATTAACTCTCAGGGCAATACCTTTTTATTATTTCCTCAACAATAAGACTGGATGAATTGTTTTCTCTGAATTTTATCGTTATCACTTTACCCCCATAGCTTTCAACAAACTTAGAACCAACAATATCTGATTTCTGCCAGTCCCCTCCTTTAACAAGAACATCTGGCTTAACTTTTTTTATAAGTTTCTCCGGTGTATCTTCTGAAAATATTATAACGTAATCTACTGGTTTAAGGTTTACAAGAAGGATAGCTCTGTTTTCTTCATTAATGATAGGTCTTTTTTCTCCTTTGATATTTTTAACAGATTCGTCAGAATTCAGTCCAACTATCAGAACATCCCCTAAAGCCTTTGCTTCGTTAAGATATTCTACATGTCCTCTGTGAACCAGATCAAATACTCCGTTTGTGAACACTATTTTTTTCCCTGTGGCAACTAAATCTGCAAGGAACGCCAACTCATCAGTTTCGCGGAAAATGTGCATCACTCAAATGAACTGATTAAAGCTTCTTTATAGATAGGTATAATGCCGACTTCCTCACAAACTATGCCTGCAGCCTTGTTAGCTATTTCAACAGCTTCCTCAATTCCGGCTCCACCGGCTAACATAACTGCTATGGTTGAAATTACAGTATCGCCCGCACCAGAAACATCAGCTACATGTCTTGCCCTTGTTGGAATAGTTTTAACATTTACAGAACTTCCATTTTTTCTGAACAACATCATACCTTTCTCACCTCTTGTAAGAACTAAATATTTACATTTAAGCTTGCTCATTAATAATTTCCCTGCCGATTCAGCTGATCTGTCTCCGTCTATTTTAATGCCAAGCACGTCCCCTGTTTCTTTCCTGTTAGGTTTAAATACCGTAACGTTTTTATACTCAAAAAAATTATCGAATTTCGGATCAACATAGACCGGCTTTTTTTCTTTCCTGCTTAATTCCAGTATTTTACTTATCAGGGATTTTGAAAGAACTCCCTTATTATAGTCCTGAAGTATAAGAGAAGAAAATCCACCTATATTTTTTTTCAGGTATGAAAGTATTTTTTTCTCCGTAGTTTTGGATATTTCCGTTTTAACTTCATCATCAATCCTCAAAACGTGCTGAGAGTGAACTATTACCCTTGTCTTGGCTGTAGTAGGTCTGCTCTTATCATTAATGATACCTGATGTGGAAAGTTTAAGGGACTTCATAACTGAAAGGTAATTATGTGAATCGTAATCTGTTCCTATAACACCAATCAGTACTGGTTCAGCTCCGAGGGCTTTTATGTTATTGGCGACATTAGCAGCTCCGCCCAGTTTATATTCAGTTCTTTTAACTTCCACCACGGGGACTGGAGCCTCAGGTGATATACGGTTAATTTCTCCGTAAACATACTTATCAAGCATAACATCTCCAATAACTGCAATACGGCTTCGCGAAGATTCATCCAGCAATTCCTTTAATCTTTTTCTTGAAATTTGCATCTGTAACTAATAAAAATTCAGCCAAATATAGATTTAAATCATTGCTTATTCAACTGAAAAGTAGCTTGTTTCACTGATTAATTTACAAAGCCTGTAAATGAAATATATAACTGTTGAAATCTTAATTAAAAATCTATTGCATTTAACCATATTTATCGTTAGGTTTGAATTGCAAGAACAGTTATATATAAATTCTAAATTAAAAAAATGGAGGTCAAATGAAGTTACTTTTTTCTTTGTTATCAATCGCCCTTCTAATGAATTTAACATATTCTCAGACTTGGATAACACAGACAAGTCCAACCACTAACGATCTGAATAGTGCGTGGGCAGTGAATGCAAATGTTGCCTGGATGTGCGGACCTGCTGGAACGGTCATTAGAACCACAGATGGTGGTACAACGTGGACCCTGGCTAATACCGGACTTGCAGGAAACGATTTTTACAGCATTTGTGCTTTGGATGCGAGCAGATGTTTCGTAGGAAGTGGAACGGGTCAACTCTTTTTTACGTTTAACGGAGGTTCTAGCTGGACTAACATACCTTTAACTCCTGCTAACCTTTTTATAAATGTTATTCATTTCTTTGACAACAATTTCGGTTTCATTCAGGGAGATCCCCCGGGATCAACATGGTGTTATTACATTACAACTAACGGTGGATTAACCTGGACACTTGGTCCTAATGCTCCGGCAGCTGCATCAGGCGAAGCCGGATGGAACAACTCATATGACGCAACAGACACAGCAAATATCTGGTGGGGAACGAATATGAGTAAGATATGGAAAGGTAGTTTCAGAGGACCTTTTACTTCTGCTCCTACAACTGGACAGCCTAATTCATTCGCAGTGGCGTTCTGCAATCCTTCATTAGGGGTTGCTGCTTTTCAGACCGGAACTGTAAGAAATTCTACAAACGGAGGCATAACCTGGACAGCTGGTTCCTATACAC